>DQVJ01000134.1 GCA_015661795.1 Sulfurovum sp. | reverse complement strand
GATGGCTATCAAAAAATATAGAAGTTTACGTTTTGACGAAAATAAAACTGTACATATACAGTTCTTGGAGGTGTAATGATGAGAACAATATTTAAGTATAATAGCGAAGAATATACTTATGTTGTGATAGATGGTGAAGTTGTCACTTTTAAAATAGATAAAAGTCCTTATACTGATGAAATTGTACTGGATGAAGAGATACAAATATGGAGGGGAGAGTGATGATTAAGAGATAACACTTCTTTTATGAAAGTGTTATTTGTATGCTATATGGGTCGTAGCGTATAAGTTGTGCTCAAAGTTAAAGCATACCTTATGTTTTGAGCAATATTGAAAGCCTCTGTTTTATCCAAAAAAATTTCTTCTTGAAGTCTATCTGTTGATCTTTCTTCTTGAAGATATGAGATAGTACATAGCAATGCTGGCTTATCATCTACTGTAACTAAATTAAAAATAAGGCATTCATTTACACAGTACTTTTTGTCTGGATCAAAAAAATCATTTACAAACGCTTCTAGCATATTTGCAAAAGTAGATACATAGTCTCGACTTACATTATGAAATGCGATATCGTCGTAATAAAAATCTAAATTGGAGCCAAACAGTTCATGATATTCCATTTGTGTATTTATACTGAACTTGTTCCCAAGAGAGAACACATCTGTGGAGTAATTACGTGAAGTTTGTACTGCTTTATGATATTTGTCAATCATTTTGTTTCCTTTGTTTGGTGATAAAAAGTCGCAATGTAGCTATGCGACACCTTTAGCCGGTGATACTTGAGCAGGAATTGAGAAATCTGCCTAAAAGAGAGATTTTCATCATCTTTTAGAACCATGATTTTGTTCTTCAGGTTCAAGAGTTTGTCATATTTGACAGATGGGACATTCTGCTTAAATTGTTTTACTTGCAATTTGGTAGCTCCTTTAACTGCATTAATGTCAATTCCTCTACTTTTACTGTTCTGATTATAGTAAGCACTATGTAAATGATCAGCCGCCATATACATGGCACTTAGATAGAGTATTGACTTGTTTTTTTCGCCTAATTTTGATAGCTTGAATAGATGTTCTTTTTGTGATTCAAAAGCTATCAAGATCACTTCTTCATTTTGGTTTACTATCCACTTAAAGACCTTTTTTCTTCTTTTTTCTGATAATTTTGTATAAGTGTTGAGTTTGTGTTTTAAACTCAAATTAACCTCCTGTAAATTGGTTGTTCAATCGCTTGGTATTGTTATTGTAATGCAGTTTGGAAAGCAAACGGAAGAGAAGTAGGGTACTTGATAAAACACTGAGGTACTTGATGGATATAAAATTTTTTTAAGAGAATTTATGATCAATAAAGATAATTGTTTATAACTACTTAATCAATAAAATTGAATATGGTTTCTTTGAATCTTCTTTTATGTATGCTATGTTATAGTATCTTTCGAGAGAGTCATCATATTATTGTTTCTAAGTTAGTAAATACTCCACTGGGGATATTTACTTATATCTCCCCAGTTTTAATGATTTTTTAAGTATATTAATAATCTTTAGTAAGTATAATCTTTTAAAAAAAGTAGTATGATGTCTTCAAAAACTTCTTTCTCCGGGCATGAAAAATTTGATTGTAAAATGTCTTGGTTACCCTTAGCTTATAAAAATATTGAAGCTATTCATAATGATCCTGAAACAGCTATTGCAATTACAGGTTTAGGTAGTAATAAAATTAAATCTTTAAAGCAGTGGATGAATAAACTCACATTGTTAGATGATAAGGGTTTTTCTAAAAATGCTGAAACAATATTCTCAAATGACCCTTATTTAGAAAAGCCTGAGTCACTTTGGATATTGCATACATACATAACACAGAACTATAAGAAGGCTACTCTTTATTATCTGTTTTTCAATACATTTTTTATGTCTACATTTACTAAGGATTCTTTATTTAAAAGAACACAAAAATGGTGTGAGAAAAATGGTAAGAAAATGGCAGAAAGTACACTTGTGAGTGATATTACCGTACTACTAAGCATGTATGTTAAAAATAGTACAAAAAATGAATTTTCTAGTGCTTTATTTAGTGACCTTAATCTATTGCATCAGGTGGATAAGGAGTATATATTTAACGTTAAAAATCCTGCTCAATTATCTGACACGGCCTTTTTGTATATCTTTTTGTATTTTATTCGAAATCATGAAGAGGTGACTATCTCTGTAAGAGATTTGCAGTTTGGAGAAACAAGCTTGCGAAACACATTAGGGCTCACGGAAGAAAAACTTTTAGAAAAACTCGAAAGGTTAAGTGCTTTGTCGAATGGGCAAATAGTTTATCAAGAAGCAGCTGGCATAAAACAAATATATCTAAATAGTAAACAAAACTTAGATGAAGCACTTGACAATGTATATCAAGAGGAAAAACATTGAAATATTCTGACTTTATTAGCATTACCTCAAGTTTTCAGCGCTCAACAAATATTATGTTTGATTCGAATTGTGACTCATACATACTTTCAACGTCATCAATCCAAGCTTTACGTCGTATATTTGTAACTAATACTTCTAATTCTATGGCAATAATGGGTCCTTTTGGATCAGGTAAATCATCCCTGCTTATTTTTCTAGAAGCACTTCTTAATAATGAGAAAAAGTCTAAAGTTTGTATGGATAAGTTGAAAGAAAAAGATACAGAAATATATTCTAAATATCAAAAAATTGTAGGTGAAAAAAAGAAAGGATTCTTTAGTATTAAAGTTGTTGGTGAACATATTTCGTTCAAAAAAGCTTTTACTACAACTTTACTTGAATACAAAGAATTAAAAGAAACACATAAATTTATTCAATCAAACGAAGAGATCTCTTTTACATTGTTACTTAAGCAACTAAATAAAGAGATAGAAAAGCTTGGTTATACAGGTGTACTCTTTTTGATTGATGAGCTTGGAAAGATTATTGAGTATGCATCTGAAAAATACTTAGATTCAGATATTCATGCACTACAAGATCTTGCAGAGTACGTTAATAAACAGAGTAATACTCGTCTTGTTGTAGCACTGCATAAAAGTTTTAAAGATTATGTACAAAATACATCATATCTTTCATTTACTGAATGGGATAAAATTCAAGGACGCTTTGAGAGTATCATCTTTCAAGATGATTTTTATGAGTTAATGCATATTTTTGAAGAGGCTATTACAGTTGAGTCTAGTAGACCCATGCAAAAAGTAAATGACAAAATAAGTTCTATTTTTACTACATACAAAAATCATGTAGCAGATAAGCATATCCCTGTTGATGCATCATCGTTAGAAAAACTTGCACCATTACATCCATTTTCTTCATTGGCTCTGTTTCATATATTTTCAAAATATTTTCAAAATCAACGTTCCGTTTTTTCATTTTTATCAGCTCAAGAACCTTACTCTTTTCAAAGTTTTATAAACAAAGAAACCACTGAAGAAGCACTTTATACACTAGATATGCTTTTTGACTATATCAACTATCTGTCTAATGCCTATGCAGTCAATATGGTGGATAAAGAGTCATGGAAGCTTGCAAATGAGTATTTAGATAGTGCCAATATCTTAACTTCTGTGCAGCAACAGATTATAAAATCTATTGCTCTTATTTCTGCATTTGGGCTTGAACATCTTATTCAACTAGATAAGGAAGCCTTTGAACTAGCTCTTGTGGCCTCACAAAATGTACTTGAGGAGATAAAAAATCTTGAGTCAAAAGGGTTAATACTTTATAAGCGAGGAACAAACTCCTTTGCTCTCATAGAGGAAACAACTGTTAATATAGATGAAGAATTAACAGGTATTATCAAAACTCATGCCAAGGTAAACTATAGCGAAGAGATTAATAAAATTATTGACAATGATAGGATACTTGCTAAACGTTTTGCAATTGAAACGGGAACAGCTAAGTTTTTTTCAAAAGAGTTCGTTGATACAGATATAGACAAAACCCATAGTTTAGAATTTAAATTGATATATGTTAGTTCAGAAATACCTGAAAATGATATTATTAAAATTAGTAATAAAAACAAAAATAGTGTTTATATCTCACTACCTCTTAGTAATCATATTAAAAGTTTAATTGATCAATCTTTTGCTATAAATACGTTATTGAGTAAAAAAGATATTCTTTCAAATCAACGAATTAGTAAGCTGCTTTATGGGATGCTTAATGAAAATAAAAATGAAATAGATAAAATTTTAGATATTAAAGAAACTATGTATTTCCAAGGGAAAGTTGTTTCGTATTCTTCCGAAAAACTTCAGAAAATGATCTCTAATATTTTAGAAGATATTTATAAAAATATGCCAATCATTATCAATGACTTAGTTAATCCTATACAACGAGAGAGCTCAGTACCCAATGGTATAAAAAAATTGTTTGAGCATATGATTAATAATGAGCATGACAAAAAACTTGGTATAGAGAAGTTACCTGCACATATGGCAATCTATCTCTCTGTGATTAAAAGATCTGGGCTTCATAGAGAAAAGTCAGGTAAATGGTTGTTTTCTGCACCTACAGAAAAGAATTTTGCTTTAGTATGGAAAGAACTTTTAAAGCATACTAAAACTGGAAAAGCTATAACTATAAATAGTATGATTGAAAAACTTGGCAAGGTACCATATGGTTTAAATGAAGACGCTGCAAAGTTTGTTGTTTTTTTATTTCTAATTATTAATGAGTCGAAGATTCATTTTTTTAGAGAAAATACCTATCAGTTTGATTTTGATATTGACCAGGTAATGGATATTTGGAAAAACTCTAAACTATTTACTATTCGATGGTATGAGTTGACTAAAGATGAAGAAGCTATTTTTACTAAATATATTCAGGTTTTTGATAAACATTTTGAAACAACAGATTACACAAAAAAGAATATAAAGAATGTATTTCAAAAACTTTATAAGAAGTTTAATACGCTTCCTAAATATTGTCATCAAACAAAACTATTGTCTGATAAGGCAAATACCTTACGTTCGGGTATTTTGGCTTCTAAAGAGCCACATATTACATTCTTTGAAGTTTTCCCTAATGCGCTTAATTATAAAGACTTGAATGAGACAAATGTAGATGAATTTATAGAAGATTTTAAACAAGCATTTAATGAGATTGTATTTTCTTATAAAAAAATAGTTTTAGAACTTGAACAAGTTGTAGCAGAAGCCTTTGACTTATCAAGTAAACATTATCCATTTGACAATGAGCTTGAAGCTATTTTTGAAAAGTATTTGAATGAGCACGATGATAAAGAAGTGAATTCTATATATAGAGTATGTACTACGGCAAATGGTATCGTTTCTTTCCTAAATGGCTTGTCATTGGTGATTAATTACAAAAAGGTAGATGATGCTTTTGATCATGATATCAAAGATTTCAAGCAAAACATTAATACATTTTCTAATAGGGTATTATCAAAACTTGACATTGTAGAGCTAATTAATAAACGTCCTGTAGATGTAAAAAAGTTAAAGATATCTACTGTAGAGGGAGATAGTAATCTGGTTATGACTGTAGATAAAAATAAATTAGCAAAATTAAGTAAAAAAGCAGATGAGCTTTTATATACTTTAGACCAAAACTTGACTAAAGATGAAAAACTATATTTAATAACAATGATGGCTGAAAAAACACTAAGGGGCAATAGTGAGTAATATTAGACATATATTATCTATATCTGGAGGTAAAGATAGTGCTGCGCTCGCATTTCACCTTCGAGATACACGTCCAGAAATTGATTTTGAGTATGTTTTTTTTGATACTGGTGAAGAGTTACCAGAAACCTATGATTACTTAAAAAAACTAGAGCGTGCTTTAGGTATAAAAGTAGAGTATATACATCCCCAAAAGTCTTTTGAAAAACTTTTACAGCAATACAACAACTTCTTACCTTCACCAACAGAACGATGGTGTACTCGCCAATTAAAGTTAGATGCTCTTATCGACTATGTTAAAGAGGGTGTGATCTATAACTATGTTGGAATTAGGGCAGATGAAAATCGTACAGGCTTAATTCCACATCGTGATGACTTTAAAACTGTTATGCCTTTTGTGGAAGATGGTATAACACTCAATGATGTCAAACGTATCTTGGCAGAAAATGAAGTTGGACTTCCAGAGTATTATGAACTTGTACATGATAAAGAGCATAATATTACATATAATCGAACACGCTCAGGATGCTACTTTTGTTTTTTCATGCGTCAAATAGAATGGGTTTGGTTGCTAGAAAAACATCCAGATAAATATTGGAAAGCATCTGCATTTGAAAAAGATGGTTTTACATGGATTAGAGATATGTCTTTAGAAGCGTTTGCAAAACCAGCAAATATTACTCGTGTAAAAGAGTCATATAAGAAGTATGAAGAATATAAGAAAAACCATAAAGTTAAAAATGGAACCATGATGGAAGAGATGGATTTTTTAAATCGTCATGATATAGATCTTAATGATTTTGAAGATGATCAATTTTGTAGTATGTGTGCATTATAGATGATAGAAATGGATTGGGGTAGAAAAAATTATAAAAACTTAAATTTTTAAAGAATAATATTTATGATTAAGTTTTAAAATTAAATTAATTAGGGGATTAGAGATTGTTTTTTAAATTATTAGCAGCTTATGCACCAACTTCACAAAATAAAGCCTCATATGATGAACATGTATCAAAATATGCCAAACGTTTAGGTGTTGATGAAATCAACATTGATAATGGCCTTTTCAAAAAACTTCATAATACATTTACAATCCAACCAAAACCTATCATCATCTCTGGTTCGGCTGGTGATGGGAAAACTTATCTTCTCCGTAAACTTTATGAAACATTAAATGGTGATCAAGATAAATGGGGTGAAGACTATATTCCAGAAGTACTTTACAATGATTTTAATATCAGGTTTATAAAGGATTTTACAGAGATAGAAAGAGTAGATAAAGTTGCAGTATTAGAGGGACTATATAAGTCTATTTATGAAGAATCTAATGAACTCTATATTATCGCTGCGAATGATGGAATTTTAACAGATACTCTTCGTGAGCATGTAAAGGAAAAGGATCACTATGGGCAATTGCTTACTCTCATTGAAAATCATATAGAAGATCCTAGTTTAAAGAATGATTTGATACTACTTGATTTGAGTCAGACATCCTCTGCTTATAACTTTGAACTACTATTGAAAGAGGTTCTTGCACAGTGTGATCGTTATGAAAGTAACTGTCCTAGTTTAACAGACTCAGAAGTTTTTTGTCCTATCCACTCCAATATAGAGCTCTTAAAGCAAGAACATGTACAAAAACAACTTCTAACTATCATCAGGAGCTGCGACCTTAACTATAATCATATAACGCTTCGTAAGTTGTTTATGCTTATAGCTAATATGATACTAGGCTATAAGGGCGATAAAAAGATATTTAATAGTTGTGAAATGGCTATAGAGTATTTTAACGAGCCTAGAACAAAGTCTGATGCCGCTTTTTATAATAATATCTTTGCAGATAACCTTTCAAAAAGTAAGCAAGATCAGAGTCCCTTTAAAGAGTTAAGAGAACTTAGAATAGGGTATGAAACGACTAACAATATAGATAATTTTATACTCTTTGGAGACATCAAGACTTTTGATTTGCATAAGAAAGAGTTAGAAAATCCTTTTTCTGACTTTATAGCTTTTAATCAAGTGAAAGAAAATTACTTAGATGGAAATGAAGACGGGAACCAAGAGGAACAGAATGCTGAAATTCAGAAGTATCTTGTCTTCTTGCGCAGACATCTCTTTTTTAACTATACAGAGGAGATACACTGGGATAGTATAACTATCAATTCAAAAGATCTTATAGCTTATGAACATGCTGAAAGGTTTTATGCTGATGTTGTAGTCCCACTTAAACAAGGTCTGAAAGTTTCAAAGCATATTATTAAAGAGTTAGCTCTTGGTTTAAATAGAGTGTTTCTTGGAGAGCTCTTAAGTAAAGATGGTAGTAATAGTCTTTATATCGCGACATCATTGACAGGTACAATGTCTAAACTTTCTTCAGAAGTCTTATCTAGTATAGCATTTAATCAAAAGCATATTAATCAAGGTATTCATCTAAAACTTCTTCATGGTTTTGATGATGAATATTGTAAGGTTAATTTAGAGATAGAGTTTGAAGGTATACCAATTGCAACACTTGAGTTAGATTTGCATATGTTTGAGTTTTTAGAGCGAATAGCAGATGGTATCTTGCCAACAAGCTTTTCAGTAGAGTACTATGAACGTGTATTGACATTCAAGTCTCAAATAGTAAATCATATCTTGCAACATCAAGAGCTAGATACATCTTTTAACTTATTTACTCTCAATGACTCTGAAGGAACACTGCAGTTTGACGAAATTCAAGTAGGGGATGGCTATGTTAGAGAAGGCTAAAGTACTAAAAGAGCGTTATGGTAAAGATCTTAGGAGTCCTTTTCTGCAAGAAATACTATGGTTTCATAGGATTACAACAGATCAAGACAAAGAACTTTTGACATTAGAGTTTTTAAATGTATGTGCAAGTCATTCAGCTGAAGGAAAACTCTTTGAAAAAGAATTATCAATAGCAAAGTACCGTAAGGATATACAAGTAAGAAATATTCTTTATAATTTTCCAGAACTGGAGTCTATAGTACAGTCTTCAGAGGAAGAAGTGGTGAAGTGGCAAAATATTGAGATGGCTTTGCAAAAAAAGTTAGGTCTTCCATTTACGTATGAATATTTAAAACAAAGATTTGAATCAGTTGATGTTTTTTTTACGTCAGTATCTTTATTGCGGAAAGCATCATTAGGCATGAATACTTCAAGACGCTGGACAAGTAAGTTTATATTTCCATTCTCTTTTGACGTACTGTTTATTGATGTAGATAATGAATTAAAAAACTTCTCTCATGGTCGTAGATTCTTCTCCCGTGGTGGTGAAGTACTATATATGATGATCAGTAGAGCAAAAAATGCTGATACATTGAAAGCTTTAATGAAAAATGTCTTTGAAAACCCAACACAAAATAAGCGTTGGAATGATTTGTTGGCTACGATTAGGGATGATGAAAACATCTATTCTAAGGATACGCAATTAGGGTTCTTAGGTGCTGACTCTCATGAAGTATTTGATCAACTGGTCGATGATCTAATTGCTTTACTAAAATCAGATATCCCTCATAATGATCTTTTTGAACATTTTACATCTATATCTTCATTTTATATGGTTCATTTTATTTTAACGGTTGCGTTGCAAAGTAAAAAAACCAGTCTTCTAAAAAGTGGAGAAGAGAAAGTTGTCTACCCAGTAGAGCTATTAGCACCTCGTAGTGATCATGTAAGACGATCTTCTCGTCAAATTTATAAGATCAATGAAGATTTACCATTAGAAGCTTTAGAAAAAGTATTTGAAGATTATATGGAAATATTGATTGACATTACAGATAAAGATGAACTACTTAAAAGATTGGATCTTGAGCTTAACTACAGAGATGAAGATGATGAGTTTATTGAAGGTTTTGATTTTGATAAGTTAAAAGTAAAAATCTGGAAAGAGATTGCTAAAAAAGCAAAAAGTGATTTACTTAAGATGCATAGAATCCTATTAAAAGGAACAGGGCTAGCTAGTGTTAAAAAGACAAATAGTTACCGTTATCTAGCAAGTGATGATTGGTTGAAAACATTAGTCTTAATTAATGTTGATAATCGTATGCCATTTCATAACTTTATAGATTTGTTATATGTCAAATATGGTTTTATTATTAGCAATAAACATTCAGTTTTATTGATTGGGGATTATTCTGAAAATGATTATAAAAAGAATGAGTCCAGGTTGTTTGAAAGGCTACAGGCTCTAGGTCTGCTGGAAAGTAAATCTGATGGTTATGCATATGTTATCAATAGATATGGAAGAAAGTAAATATGAGTATTATAACTAATTATATCGTCCAAAAAATTCTCTCTGAAAGTAAAGTGTCACAGAGTGAAGGGACTAGTGGTAAGTTTATACTTAAAAATTATCCTCTATATACTTTTCAATCCCTGTTATCTTACTTTGCACACCATGAGCATGATGAAATCCTTTTAATTGTTGATGAACGGTTGCAGGTAGAAACAGAAAGTAATAGAATCATAGAGGCTAATCATGAGGTCATGGCACAGTATCGTAATGAAAATGTTCAGCATTCAGATATTGACTTAAATAGTATCTCATATATAGTTTTTATTACAAATGAAGTTATCGACACACTAAATGATATAAGTACCTTATCTCCGGATGACATTAGGAGTGAGTTTGAATCTATTGTTGGAACAATGGATAATACTTTACTTGATCGACAGGGAAAACAAAAACTTCAAAATGTATGTAAGGTTTTTCTGAAAGATTTAGATGGACTTAGTCCATTTGAGATGGAGAATTTTGTTGAATCTACTATTTCATATATGGATACAGAAGGTTATATTTTAGAAGATGCGATGGGAATGTCTCTGAATTCGCTAAACGCATTTAAGTGTAAAAAGTGTTTTGAACCATTTAAAAAGAGCTTTTTATTGAAAGATGTAAAGAAAATTGTAAAACCTTTTAAGTCGATCACAGCTGCATTCTCAAAGAGGATAGGTAATAAAACAATTTCATCAGAGGAGTTACGTGAAAAGTATGATGAAAATATAGAAGAGTTTAAGCTTTTAGCGGCTGAGACTCAAGCAGTAATATTAAGCTTTATTGAGGCAGATTCAAGAGAACTTCCTCGGAATAAACAAGCCTTTAGTGCTCTTGATTGGTATGAAAATTACATTTATAGACTATTTGAAAAAACAAAGTCTGATACATCTAAAAAACTTGGTCAAGAAACATTAAATCTTCTTGAAGAGAAAGACATTGAAGCTGATGAAAAAGAAAAAGAGAGCTTGTTACAATACGATAGTTTTCCTCCTAAAGATAGAGAGGGGCTAAGACATGTTCTCGAGCCTGTATATAAAAAGTATAAAGGTTATATAGAAGAGAGTAGGTCGCTCCGGAGTAAATGGGATAAGTTTTTATATCCAGCACAATCAAAATCGAATGATTTTATTCTGGGAACTCTTGAAACGATCAAGAAATTAAAAGCTGATTCTGACAATATTGATCATATTGTGGTCTCTTTGAAACAGTCTCAAACAGCAGCTATTATGCGAAATAATTCAAAACATGCGATTAACTATCTACATAAACGTTACTCTATTTTAAATCGAGTATCAAAGACTATTCATTTTGAATTTGAGTTTATACAAGACATTGAAGAGAAACTTGAGGGTAAGGTCAATGATACAGTTAGAAAGTATAGAAAAGGTACTTTAGCTAAAGCAGCTAATGAACTACATTTTATTATTCAAGCTAAAGATGTAAATAAAAAAAAGTTGGCAGAACGTAAGTTTATCTGGTTCTTTAATTCAAATAGTATGATGAGTGGGTATCGAGAAGATATCGAAGCTATAGAACAACACTTAAATAGTAACTGTTTGTATGCTAATGTAGTTTATCGTGCTTCTGGATCTGAAAAAGGGGAGAAAAAGCCTTTATCTCTTTTTGACTTTTCATCCTTGGCAAGTCGTGGGAAAAATTCTGGATATCGGCTTTTCCCAAAAACATGTGATAAATCTATATCAAGTAAGAATATACTGCTCTCTGCTATGAAGATTCTTGAGAAAGAAGAATTTACAAACTTTACTAGACTTTTTAGTACCTATGTAAAAGATTATACTTGGCTCCTAAAACAACTGGATATTACAGAAAACCTTACAAAAGACTCCTTTGACTTTAATCGTATTGAGCAGTTGAGTGAAGGATATATCGGGATATGTCAACTACTTTTTGAGAACAGTGAAAATGATCAATTTAAGAGTGAAGTTATAGAACCTTTCCTTTCTCTTGTTACTGTACGTATCGGACAGGAAAAAACTGTTATTATCCCTTCGTTTCACCCTCTACGCTTAATCTCATACTTTGTTAAATTAAAACACACCTTTGATTTTGTTGATACTTATGTGAAGAGTAATGAAATACCGATGATTAAAGAAGATCTCTATTTTAGTGATCTTGAACAAAGTTTTAGTACTCCTTATTATCCAGAAGTCTTTAGACTATTTGATGTTGAGGGTGATGAAGAGAGTTTACTTCATATATCTGAACTGTGTGATGACTATACGATACTAGAACCAGTAAAAAACTACCTAGATAGTGGACAAAGTACTGATCCTACTGCACAAACAACTATTTTAACTAAGGTGATAGAAAATTATTTAACTCTAAATAATCATAAACAAAGTAGTCTGAAAGTACTTCTTCATGCTGTCAATAACTATGATTTTCCTGTTAAGTTTATGAAAAAATTAATGACGCTTGATTTTACGGCCAAAGAGAATAATTTTGAAATTTACCTCAATGATGTAGATGCCTCTCATATCCGAAAAATGTATCGTTCATTTTTAGTAAATCAAAACTCAAAAGATGCAGAAGAAGCACTTGAATATAATGAAGTTTCATTCTTGTCAAATATACGTTTAAATGCTTTTGATCAGAGTTTTAAACAACTTGACAATGTTAATGATCAACTCAACATAGCCTTCTTGAATGACTTTGTATCATCCAAGGCTAAACTTGTATTTCGAAATCAATTACTTAGTGAACCCTATGATCTCTTTGACTATCATCCAACAATGTGGTCAAAACGCAAGTATATGACAGAAGAAGAGAGCAGTGTGGGAAAATATTTAATATCTCCAGCAAAAAATGATTTAACAAGTTCATTTTATAATCTACTTTACCTAACAATGAGTACTCACAGGGATGACTATAAAGATAAAATTCCTACATTGAATGTTGACCGTAATAATAAAGACCTACATACTGATTTAGAGGCCATTCATAAGCGCACGGATTGGGTTGTAAATCTTGACTCACTACTTGATAAAAAGATTTTGGAAGAGTTTGGTGCAAATGTTATCAAGTATCGTAAAGCTAGACATATAAATCGTAATCTTGTTGTCTCTTCTAAGGCAAATACTGTTCTTCTTGAAAGTCACTTGATTAAAAAGTTTAAAGAATTTAATGTTAATGAATCAGTTGTTAAAAGTTCAGTTGAGAACATTATAAAATCTGCAAATGAACTTTCAGGAGATATACTTTTAAAGGCTATAGGCCGTGGTAGTTTTGCAAATGAAATGCTTGGGTTGGTACTTACAAAAACAATTATAGAGGGATTGTCATCACATGATAATATTTTGATTTATATTGATGATTATGCAGATTGGTTTTTATCTAGTGTAAATTCGGAAGAGAAACTATTAATGACTCAGAATAATGTGTTAGCTGATGTCCTCTCTATCACTCCAATATTTACAGATAATAAATTGACGACAGTTTATGTTGATATTGTAGAAGCAAAATTTTGTAATGAAGCTAATAGAGGAAAGAATGCGAAAAAATCATTGCAACAAACAAAAGATTCATATATACAGATAAAAAAAGTGTTTGAAGAGAATGAATATTTCGATAAAGAGTACTGGTTAGCAAAGATTTCGGATCTTATTGTGGAAACACATCATAAAAGCTTTGTAGGGGGTCTTAAATCAGAAGATATCCGTAATGCCATACGTTTAGATAAAGATATCAATTTTATCGTTAGAGGCATGTCCTATGTATTTGTGCATGATCATGAAGACGATTACCAACCATCAACAGGGATAGAAGGTATTGAACAATATATTATTGGATCAAAATCCATTGTATCCATGATTGAATCACTTCCAAACTTTAATTTAGTATCATCAGAATTGGTATTACCAAAATATAATCATATAGCAAGAGAAATACCAGTGACTATACCAACACCAATAGTTGAACCAAAAGAAGAGATTGTCCCTACAGAAGTAGTTGATAATATTTCAGATGATGAAGAATCAGTAGTTCCAGAAGTTGATATAAAAGATGATCAGCAACAAAAAGAAGCTGAACAAGTAGAGGGTGAAACGGTTAGTAATGCTGTTAAAAAAGTTGTAATGTATCATAAGTATAGAGCTAAAGTATTACAGTACTTATTTACACCAAATGCTATTAGGGTATCACTAGAGCCAGAGCTTGGTTGGAATGAAAATATTTTCTATAAGATGGCTAATGATTTTTTAGCAGTGACGAAATTAAAACTATTAAGAGTAGAAGTTGTTCCAGGCTCATATGATTTGGTTTTTTCAAGAAATGAACGACAAATAATTTTGTATCAAGATTGTTTGGAAGATAGAGAACTAAGTGACGGTCCTGGTAATACTAAAATTTTATTAGGCCGAAATGAAGAAAATAATGATGTCGTGTATTACAACTTAGATAGTGAAGACCCACATGCACTTGTTGGCGGTATGACAAAAAGTGGTAAGAGTGTTCTTTTAAATATTTTCATTGTTGATCTCATGAGAACAAATACTGTAGATGAATTAAAATTCATTTTGGTTGACCCCAAGCAGGTTGAATTTACACGTTATCGCAGTATCCCCTATCTTGATGAGGATGGGATCATTACAAAAAAAGAATTGGCTATAAAAAAGCTACATGGTTTAGTTGAAGAAATGGAAAGGCGCTATTCACTCTTTGCAGAAACTGGTGTTAATGAAATTAATAAATACAATAAAAAAGTTGAGACTAATATTCCTAGAATTGTTTTGATATTTGATGAATTTGCTGACTGGATGCTAGATGATGAATTTAAAAAAGATGTTAGTAGTGCGGTACAAAGCCTTTCTGGGAAAGCTAGAGCAGCGGGTATCCACTTAATCGTTAGTACACAGCGCCCCGATAACTCAGTAGTTGTACCTATTTTGCGTGCAAACCTTGGTGCAAAGTTTGCATTACGTGTTGACAGCGAAAAGAATTCAAATATAATCCTTGATGAGCCTGGTGCCGAGAAACTTCTTGGGTATGGGCATATGATCGCTAAATTTGCTGGTGAAAAACAATATATTCAAACTGCTTATATGGCTGATGAGTATATTGATGAAGCACTTGAGAATATTCACTCTTTACCGACGAGCTAAGACCAACGGAGTAAGCGAAGATTTTGGGACTGCTCACCTTGAAGCGTTGAACAGTGATATGTCATCTATAAAGACTACTGATATTCGAGATATTGAGGCATATGTACATGGCTGAAAAATGAACAGAGGATATAATGCTTGAGATGATTGGTGGAGCTATTATAGCCTTTGTAATTTTTTACTATTTAACAAAGTGTTTTGTATCACTTTTTTGGGGTAACAGTGTAAAAACTATGGTACTTGATATAAAAAAATGGTATAATATAACATATATTTAAGATTTAGTTTCACAACTCGTGAAAGGTCCGCTAGGTCACGTTTAGTGACCTGAGCAAACTTGCTTTTACTTATGAAAGCAAGTCTACAGCTAGTGCGGTGGATATGGCATCCCTCGCTTGTGCTTAATCCAGGGTGTGCAGGAGCACGGCACCCATGAGATTTTGCACAAAAAGACTTAACTAGATTTTAGTGCCATCACAAAATCTAGATCGCTTCTAAATAATCATTAATAAATTAAAACAACAATAATAAGCCTGACTAGTTTATTAGTAAGCAACTATATATTCTTATAGTTTTTACGATTTTGCATCGTACTCTCACAAAATGGGTCACTCCCATATAATTTTAAAAAATCAATAGCAATTTGCGCGTCATAAAAAAATGCAAATGAAGATAGGTAAGTCTGACAAACTTATTACACATTTCTTCCTTGTCTTATCGCCAGGCAGGTAACTATGTTTAATTGCATAGGTCTACGTAGAATGTAGAAATAGATCTCTTTGAATAATCATTTCAGTCACCATAAAACTTTGAATTATTTATAGAGATTTAATATGGTGATCGCAGTGCTCCATCAGTGTAATGGAGATTACAATGAAAAATAATTATGATGAAGTTTTGCAAGAGACAATTGCATTGTTCTGGAAGTACGGTTCGTTTTTTATTGATACAAATACGATTAAGGAGCAAAAAGAGATAGACCCTATAGTTGGGACAATCGAAGGCATGAGATCGCAAGGTCGTGGTCCGGCCTATGTTAAGTTTGGGTGCAAGGGTAACTCTCCAGTGAGGTATCGGATAGATCATATAGCAGCATATAAGTGCAAGATTGAATATAAGCTTGATCAAAATAAATGTAAAG
>DQVJ01000178.1 GCA_015661795.1 Sulfurovum sp. | reverse complement strand
TGCCATACATAATGATATTGAACAAATTACTCCTTGGATTATTAAAAACGTACCAACAAAAAATTCTGAAAACCCTATGGAAAGAGTACTGGATTTAGATGTATTATATGGTCACACCACTAGCTGATGAACTACTAAGTTCATGGCTTATTCGCAGCTCTATTCTAAATGGTACAGATCCCATAGGATTTACCGAAAGTATATGGTATAACGAGAGGGTTTGGACTAAAGATATTGATCGATATTTTTCTAAAGATAAAATCCAATTTTTACAAGAACATACTTCTCCATCCCTTACACAAATATATTATATGACGCTAGAGCCTATCTATACCAAATTGACAAATCCACAAACAATCAACCCAAAAAAACAGTGGCAATACATTATTCCTATAGGTATCAGGAATAGAACAAAAACCAATGGTCTCCATTTTTGCCCCTTGTGTCTTAAAGAGTCAATACCATATTTAAAAAAACAGTGGAGACTTTCTTGGAACTGTATATGTGAAAAACATCAAATCATGCTAGAACTGCATTGTCATGAATGCAATAGATGCTTTTCTCCTCACCTCATTGACTATACAAATATAGACTTTACAAAATGTCAATACTGTAATGCCTCTTTAACTGATATAAAATATACTCATGCAAAAGAATCTGTATTTGATTTTCAAAACTTTTTAAATATCTCTCTGAAACAAAATATCATCCTAGGCAATAAGTATCCCATTATAGACAATAAAGTATTTGAACTTTTTGCAACAGTTAGAGGATTCATGTTGTTCTTCCGGAACTTAGCTCATTCAGATGTTTACTCTTCTTTCAGAGATTATCTTTTTGAACAAATGGGTTATCAATATAAGCCTATTGAAAAAGATATGTCATTACGCCAATCAAGTATAGATGCTCTTCCTGTTAAGCAAAGATATCAACTGTTGGATATGGTCACCTGCATTTTTCAATTTAATCTCCCTGAAGTTATATTGATGCTCACTAAAGCTGATGTGTCTAAACAACTATTTACAAAATCTATTACTCTATATTCACCTACACTTATTCACATCTCAAACTCTTTAAAAAATAGACCCAAGACAATCAAGAAGAAAGTAATCAAAACTGTATCTGCATATCAACCAAAATCAAAATATGAAGTTGAAGCTTTAATGGAAGAGATCAGACCATACCTATGAGAATAAAAATAACCACAGATACTTGCAGCTATTGTAAAGATAAACTTATTGACTGGGATTATAGGTTTCAAGGAAAACATTATTGCCGTACATGCTATGAACGATTTTTTGAGTTAACAAAGTGTATAAAATGCCATAAACAAAAAAAGATTTTTATATTTTTATCTGAACGAATATGTAAACAATGTCTTGTGAGAAACAAGCCCTGTATTCGATGCGGAAAGGTAGAGTATGTTCATGGGCTAATTAGTGAATATGGTGCCGTGTGTCACTCTTGCTCTGTCTATTTTAGAGCTTATAAAAAGTGTTCATCATGCCAGAAGGAATCTTACGATATTTCAAATCGAACATTACTTAATGGAGGTACAAAAGCACTCTGTACAAATTGCTACAATAAGACTCTTCCTCTTTGCTGCAGATGCCACAAACATGCAAAACCATACACATACGTTCAAGACAAAAGTATATGTAAAAAATGTGCAACTGAACAAGATCGAGTTTGCAAACAATGTCACTCACTTTTCCCTGCGGGGAGAGGAAGAATATGTAAAGATTGCTCCTATGATAATATTCTCAAACGCAAGACCAGTGCATTCACTTCAATACTCTCTCATTTTACTTCCTCATTATTTCAAAAATTTTCTACATGGTTAAAAAACAGAAGAGCTGTACTTTATGCTTCTTTGCATATACAAAACTATTATATATTTTTTCAGGAGCTAGATGATGTTGCCAAGGAACTAAATAGATTTCCTTCTTATACAGAAATTGTACAATACCTTACTGTTGCAAAAAGCAGAAAATATCTGCTTGTCACTATCTTCTTTCAAGAGATAGGTAAAATTTCAATTGATAAAGTCGTCCAAGAAGAATATGCCAACTTGGATATGATTGACAGACTCCTGCAATACTTTTCCAATGAAGATGATAGATACAGTATTCTATATAGCTACTATTCAATATTTGAAAGAAAATCCAAAACAAGCATACGATCAGTCCGTTTAGCTCTTACTCCTGCTGCAAAATTTTTAAAGTATTGTGAACACTTTAAAAATATGGAAATAACCAATGAATCCTTAAGTGGCTATTTATGGGTTTATCGAGGTCAAAAAAGTGCTATTTATGGGTTTATTACATTTCTCAATAAGCATTACTCTTTTTCACTTGATTCCCATAGGATGCTAATACCTATTAAAGCGCCTCGATACACAAAGAAGCAACTTAAACAAAAATATATTGACTTGTTAAAATACCCCAAAAGTGAGAAAAAGTATCATCAAGAATTGCTGCGTATTACATTAGGTTATCTACATAATATTGATTTGCCCAATAATGCTTTTATATCTCCTGAAGACATCAAAAAAGAAAAAGATGATGCTTATTATTTGCGATTGGTCAGTAAAAAGTTCTATCTACCCGTTGAGACAGCACAAATTTTAAGTTATGCAGAATATTAATACTTATTATTCTCTAAATATTCAAGTAGGTCATCTCTTTCAAACACCAAAGTATCCTTATTTGAAAGAAGGCTATTTTTACCATAAAGTACAATTTTATCATAAATCATATCAGCCAAAATAGCAAGAGGGAGATCATCATTAATTTCGATATCTAACTTGACAATATATTCTCTTTCACCCTTATCGTCTTTTTGCTCCACATGTGTTCGATAAATTAGATATATACTATCATCAAAATATGTAATTTCATTTTCATCTGGTCTTTTTTTGTAGATGTCGTACAACCATAGCATTTCATCAGCCAAAATACTTATATTGAATTTCATTCACTTCTCCTGTAGATATACTAATATTGTAGAATACTTCTTTTAATAATTAAGCTTTAGTTGAAAATAACATTATAAGTCTTTTCACTTATAAACTTACTAAATAGTCCCAAATACAACCCTGTGTCCTTATCCTTATAGTGAGTATATGGTTCACTAAAGTTTACATTTTTTAGAACGACTGCTTGCAAGCTCTTGTCCTTCTTTTCTCTAATAACACCTTTGAGATTTGCAATTTCTATAAGAAGATTTTTAATCTCTATTTTACTTAACATTCCATCTGTAGTATTAAAGAGCAAGCCTGCAAACTTTTCACCTTTGGTTTTTTGCTCAATCTCTAAAATATATGCCTTTTTACCATCCTCTAATACTAACTCAATTATCAACGCCCCACGTGGTATAAATATTTTTTCTTTCTTATTGTGAATCTTATATGCCCACTTGGTCTTAGATTTACGATACTTAGTTTCAGGATATAAAAAGCTACATAGACTTATCTCAGAAGATTTGTTTCCCATGTTATCAATAAAGAAAAAGTTTTCTAGTGTAGATTTCTCATTATTCTTTAGAACAATAAGTGTTTTGATAACCTTACTAAATACATCAGACTCATCTATACACTCTTTTGGGTTCTCTATTAGATTCTCTTTTTGTTCTAGTTTGGCTGTGCCTTTTGAATCTTGGGTATCTTCACTGTCACCCGATGATAATTTTTTAGGAGATTCTTTTTCTTCACTTTCTTCATCTTCATTATCAGCATTTATTTTCTTTTTTCTAGGCGTATCTTCATCTTCTGATTCAATAATGATAGTCTCTTTTGACATAATATCTTTAATGCTACCAATTGTTACCTCGGTACTTATATGAGTTCTTGGAGATCTTTTACTGGGGTTGTTTCCCGGTGTGACTGCTAAGTCATCTATATCATAAGGTTTTGTTTCTTGATTCTTTCCACCTTCCTCGTCTTCAGGTAAATCTACTTTATCAGAAGGCTTTTTCTTCTCAACTTCCTGTATCTCTGTTATTTTATAATCACGAGGTGGTTCCATATATCGAATACGAAGACATAAAAAAGTTTTATTATCCATCCATATTCCATCTGCAGTCATATTTAAAGTTGTAGGGTGATATGGCAATATAGTAGGGTGCTTGCGTTCATAAATTTTACCAAGTTTAACACTATCATGTATCTTTGATATCCTTCCCCTTGCTATACTATTCATGGATAAATATGCAAGAAATGCAGCATTTGACTCTTTTTTTGACTTTTCATGGTATTGTATTTTATACTCTTCATTTGTAGGGTCATACTCATACTTTTTGAGGTACTTTATTGCGATATCATCCATTGGTAGCATAATAAGCTTACTCCGTATAGATTGCTCTGCAGGCGTAATTAAAGAGGTTAGTACCTCTAGTGCAGGAATCAGTACAGATACGTCATTATGGGTCATAAGTTTTGTAAGTTTACTATTTAAGAATCGCGACTTAACTTCTGTATTCTCAATCATTGAAAATGAGAACTTATAAGGATTTATATAATACTTACCGTCTTGTTTCTTTGCGCCGTAATGTATCGTTGATGGTGCGTATTCTCTAAAATCAAAAGAAAAAGACATATGCTCTCTATATCCATTAAAGGCAGTCCAAATCTGCTTGGTTCTTCTCTCTCCAATGAATACTGTTCCGAATCTAACACTATCAAGTTGAGGGATACCAATTTCTGCAATAAATACTTTATCTGATAACTCTTCTTTATCATTAACAAGTTTCACCTCTGCTAACAATACTTCAGCTAATGGTATAGCTGAGTTTAGATTATTGTAGAATATCGCACCGCTCGCCAAAACCACTCTTTTTTTCTTATCTTTCGGGAGTCCTTCTACTTTTGGTAACTTCTCAAATTCTTCCATACTCTTCTCTATGATTTATTTGAAAATATTGTAACGTCTTTTATTGTATTTCTTGATGTTTG
>DQVJ01000182.1 GCA_015661795.1 Sulfurovum sp. | reverse complement strand
CGTTTTGGCCAATGCTTCTGCTGAGGCTATTAGAATGATAAGTGACAACATCCAAGACAAAGAACTTCCTGCAATGTTCCTCCTTGATGACCGTTACATTAATTCTCTAGAACAAATATCTAAAAGTGCAAACTCCAAGCTTATCATCTACCCTGCTGACTTACAAGGTGCGATTAAAGGTATGTTGGGGAATGTGTTTAAGAAGTAATTCAGTTGCTCTACATGCGACTAAGCATGAGGAGCATTTATATCTAAACGGCAGTTAAAGCATTATCTCCTGCTAAACATTTTAAAGATTTAACTCTTTGTGTATTCATCGTATATATTGATGAATCATAATTTGATACATAATGCCAAGTAGATATTACTTCTTGAGCTGTAAATACTACTTCCATAAAACCTCTGTCATATAAATTAGTATATTTTAAATCATCAATTAATAATTCTAAAGTACCTTCAAGTTGCATAGCCTCCTCAATAGATGTTAAAGACAAATACTCCTCTAATCCTGGAGAAGAGACTGATGATGTTGCAAACTCAACCCCGATTTTTTTCCCATTCATATCTTTAAGTTCATTTGCCCAAGAGTTATGGGTATCTCCTGTCAGAACTACTAAGTTTTTATTATACGCTTTTGCTGTTCCCAATATAGTTTCCCTCTCAGCAAAATAACCATCCCATGCATCAAGGTTATAAGGAAGAGTAGTATTGACTCTGGCTTTTTTTTCATCCGATACAGAAAGGTCTCCTTGGAGTATCCTTCCTTTTATCTGAGCTAATTCTCCTAAGGAATTGTTGATTTGTAACAACAATACTTCCGTTGTTATTCCAAAAACTTCTGGATTTTCAAGCATCCCTATAGGTGTCAAAATTTCTGCAGGAAGATTCATGCGACCCATCAAAACTTGTTGACCTAACACTTGCCATGTTGTTGTTGATCTAGCCATTTTATCTTGAAGCCATTCTAGTTGAGTTGTTCCCATCATTGTTCTTTCTACAGCCGTCAAATCTGCTCTAAATGAAACTGCATCAAAGTTTCCTTCTGAATCATAATAGCTAGTATAATTCAGTTGCTCATCTCTATCTAAGATTCTTGTTTCCAACATATTTAAAGAAACAAGATCAGCAAACTTAAAACTTCTATAAATCTCTTTTTTATTCGATATTGGTCTGATTGGCAACCACTCAAAATAGGCTTTAAGTGCTACTTCCACTCTTGTATCATACTCACCCTCACTAATATCATGATTTACTGCACCTTCAGCATAAGCATCATTGGCTATTTCATGGTCATCCCATACAACTATCATGGGTGCAGCTTTATGAAGTGCTTGAAGTCCTGCGTCTGTATGATAAAGTGAATAACGCTTCCTATAGTCATTCAGAACGATACACTCTTTGTTGTTGTTTTCTGGAAATTCACGCCCTATCGCTGAAGCATTAATGGTTGCATATGAAGGTACTTTAGCTTCAAAATCATCATTATAATATGTACCATACTCATAAATATAATCACCCAAATGTAAGCTAACATCTAAGTTTTCAATTTTTGAAGCTTCCATATAAGCATTAAAATATCCATTTGTATAGTTTGCACAAGAGAAAACTGCCATCTTCACACTCTCTACTGAGCCTACAGGCAATGTTTTCATTTTACCTATAGAAGAAGTAGTTTGATTACTTGAGAACCTGTAATAATAGTACGTACCTGCTTCTAAATCTTGTATATCAATTTTAACGGTGTAGTCCGTTGAAACATCTGTATTTACTACACCATTATGAATCACATTAACAAAAGCTTCATCTGTCGCTACTTCATAATGAACTTCTACACTTTCAGCCTCCGTTGTCACCCTTGTCCATATAATAATTTTATCTGAAAGCGGATCACCTGAAGCAATGCCGTGCTTAAAACCGACAGCTATATTATTGTCATCACTGTCACAACCACTTAAACCTGTTGATATAACTAATGTACAGGCACTCAATGTTGATATTTTCAAAAACTCTCTTCTGGTTAAAATATTCATACTTTTTCCTTTAGATTGATAAAAAAAGACTACTACATTTTAAATGTAGTAGTCTTTAGGATTGTTTCTCATAACCGTCTATTTTAAATCATTGATCTCATACACAACGGTTGAACCACTCACCTCATAAGAAACAAGAAGTAGGTTTTTACCATTTGGTGAATCAATTGCAGGTATAAACTTCATACCCTCAGCAGATACATCACCCTCAACACCTGTTTTGTAGTAGTCAACAAATTTGGCATCAGTTGGCACCGTGATATCATATACCATAATTGCATTTTGACGTTCAAGTCCAATAAATGCATACGTTTTGTCACCAATTTTTCCAACTGCAAGAGCTTCTGGTTCAGCACCTTTATTTCCACTTCTCCCATCCATTTCACCTTTACTCTGGTTAAACAGTTCAGGCTCATAAAGTGCAACTTTTTTACTTATCTCATCACCACTGTCGAATACAATGTCACCATTTGCATCCCAGATAGAAAAACTTCTTGCTCCGTAAGAGTATAGTTTGTCATAATCTCCATCGTTATCTATATCGCCCATATCTATAACAACTTTTAAGTCATTTTCATCCGTATACTCAGAAGCTATCGAAGCATCTAAAGTTAGTTTTTTTATTTTTTTCTCATCATTTAAAGTATCACCAGTCTCCAACGTAGCATTTACATCATCAATTGGATACTCTCTTCCATCACCTTCATTGGCAGTTACGACATAAGTTGTACCACTTACTTCATAAGCAGCGATAGTATCAGGCATATAAAGACCAAAAAGACCCTCGTAAGATTTCATTAAAATCGTACCCTCTTCTTCTATATCTATTGTATTACCCGAAGCAGCTTCCCAACTTTTTGCACCGTACGACTTCACGTATTCTAAAGTATTCGTAGCTAAGTTCACTTTAGCCATAGCATTGTTCTCTTGTAGTGAGACATAAGCATAATTGCCACTTACTACGATGTACTCCGGCTCAATATCTTTTGCCTGATCATTACTTGGAGTATCACCTAATCTTACTGCAATACCATCTGTTGAATCTGTAAGAATTGCATCTGTAAAGTTTATATCTACATAGGAACCATCGGCTAATGTTACTATTCCGATAGAACCAATAGGGTCAACACTGTAATCACCATTTGGCTCACCTTCATTTGCTACAATTACCTTTGTACCATCTTCGTTAAAAGTAACCATATCTGGGAGATAACCAACAATTACGCTTTGTTCAAGTACACCATTTATATCAAAAATAACTACCTTACCCTTTTCACTTGTATGAAGTCCATCTTCTAATTTCGTCTCAACAGCGACTGCAATTTTTCCACCCTTAGACGCTACAGAGTTTACACCAGTTCCATAAGGAGAGAGATCAATTTGACTTACAAGTACAGGGTTTATTACATCTGCGATATTAATTATGTCTATTTTATTTTCAGCGCCATTTGTAGTAAACATTCTTTTTGAAGCTTTGTCATAAGCTACTATCTCACTGCCTCCATCTGTTAATGTCTCATAAGAACCTAACTTTATTAAGGCAGGGATACCGACATTGGATGCATTTAAATCAACATCAACCATATAAAGTGTATTACCTACAAGAGGAATATCCACAACTGGATCACTTGGATCATTTGAACTCCCACATCCTGCCATACCTAGTATAAGTGCTGTGCTTAAAGACAATAACGTTACTCTTTTTCTATATATATTCATAAAATCTCCTAAATTTTTTGTATTTTAGTAGATAAATGTATCTTATTG
>DQVJ01000070.1 GCA_015661795.1 Sulfurovum sp. | reverse complement strand
AGCATACAATAGATGTTTTGGTGAATAAAAATATAATTTGATAGATATTATCATAAATATATATGCTATACTCATATGTGTGAAGAACTTAAGATAAAGGAAAAAATATGACATTGGGAAAAAAGTTAGGTGCTGAATTTTTTGGTACATTTTGGTTAGTGCTTGGAGGATGTGGATCTGCAGTTTTGGCTGCTGGGTTTCCAGAATTAGGCATAGGTTTTGTAGGTGTTGCATTTGCATTTGGTTTAACTGTACTTACGATGGCATATGCAGTAGGGCATATCTCTGGGGGACATTTTAATCCTGCAGTTTCATTTGGACTTTGGTCTGCAGGAAAGTTTGAGACGAAAGATTTATTACCATATATAGTTGCACAAGTCATTGGTGGTGCTTTGGGGGCATTTGTCCTTTACCTGATAGCTTCAGGTCAAGCAGGTTTTGAAGCAGGTGGATTTGCGAGTAACGGTTTTGGAGAACTTTCTCCGGGTAAATATAATTTGACTGCGGTTGTTATCACAGAAGTGGTTTTGACTTTTATGTTTTTGTTTATCATCTTAGGTTCAACAGATGAGAGAGCACCTGCAGGTTTTGCTCCTATTGCTATTGGGTTAGGGTTGACACTTATTCATCTTATTTCTATTCCTGTATCAAATACATCTGTAAACCCTGCTAGAAGTACGGCAGCAGCACTCTTTGCAGATACTGCTGCACTTAGTCAAGTATGGGTATTTTGGGCAGCTCCTATTGTAGGTGCTATTTTGGCAGGACTTGTTTGGAAATTTTTTGCAACATCCAAGTAGTTGTACAGAAGTCAAGTGCTTAGTCACTTGACTTTATGTATTATATTTATCCTTTCTTTATGATATAATTTTTTATCAAAAGTGAAAGGAATTAGTCATCGAGTATTATTCACCTTCCCAACTTTTACTTACATATGTACTCATTCTAGTGGGTGGTATTTTGGTTTTTACTGCTATTGGGCATATTCTTTACCAAAAACGGTCTCCGACAAGTATGATATCATGGATGATGGCTATTTTGTTTGTACCTTTTATTGCAGCACCTCTTTATTTTATTATTGGTACACGAAAACGTGAATCAAAATATAAAAAAGAGTATGTACAGTTTCATCAAAAAAGTATTGACAATCCGTATATTTTGGACGATACGAACAATGATTTTCAAAACTTACTAAATAAAAATGGTATACCATCTGCGACAAAAGGTAATAGTTATCAGCTTATCACTGATGATGTGGAAGCATATCATAAAATGATGGAAGAGATGAAAAATGCAAAACACAGCATCGATATCTGTACGTATGTATTTCAATTTGACAAAACAACTAAAGCTATTTTGGCTGCATTGACACTCAAAGCAAAAGAGGGAGTACATGTACGTCTACTTATGGATTTGGTAGGTTCTCTGGGTGCTAGTTTTTCTCGTAAAGGTTTTAAGGAATTAAAAGATGCGGGTGGAGAGGTGGCTTTTTTTACACCGGTATTAAAACGTCCTTTTCAAAACTACATTAACTTACGAAACCATCGTAAAATCTATCTATTTGATCAGACTAGACTTTTAAGCGGTGGTATGAATCTGTCTAATGAGTACATGGGAGAAGCTGATGGGAGCAGGCGATGGCAGGATTTACTCTATTATCTTCATGGCCCGGCGGTGTATAGTTTTTATTCTATTTTTCATAATGACTGGGTATATGCAACCAAAGAAGAAGTTAAAATGGAGTTTAAAGCCGAAGAGTCATACGAAGGAAACAGCATTGTTCAAGTAGTCCCTTCAGGTCCAGATGTATATACTGATGCTCTGTATGAAGTACTCTTAAATGCCATTTATAATGCCAAGAAACGTATTTGGATTGTTACACCTTATTTTGTACCTGATGAGAATATAGTACAGGCTTTGGTGATTGCTCAGCATAAAGGTGTAGATGTGAAACTTATTACTCCAAAAGAGTCTGATAATCTACTGGTTGACTTGGTGAGAAACCCCTACATGCGAGAACTTTATGATATAGGGGCAGATGTGGTTTTATATAAAGGCGGTATGCTTCATGCAAAAGCCATCCTATTTGATGATGTAGGTGGTATGGTAGGGTCCGTTAATTTCGATAATCGTAGTTTGTTTTTAAATTATGAAGTGGTCTCTTTTGTCTATTCTCATCAGTTTATGTTAAGCCTTGAATCATGGATGGAAGGACTGATACTTGATGCAAGTAGAGGAATAAAGCAACCTTCTAAAGTACGTGAAGCTTTTGAAAATATCTTGAAAGTGTTTACCCCTTTACTCTAATGTTTGTGCCCTCACTTATACATCATCAGGCATCTCAGTTCTGTGCTGATGGTCATGTATCTGAAATTTTTGGCGTTCTTTGCTGGAATATACATAAGAAAAATACGGTACATAGTAAGTTTTATCCTTATTTAGAGAATTTTATAAAAGAACAAAACGTTGATTTTTTACTTCTACAAGAAGCAACTTTCAGAGATAAAAAACATTGTGTGTTTTCAGATTTTTCTTTTGATGCTGCTGCGAACTTAGAGGTAAAAGGTAATTTTTATGGTGTACTCTCAGCAAGTAGAGTAGAATCACAAAAAGCACTGGCCTGCCTCTCAGAAGCTAAAGAAAGTTTTATCGGCACACATAAAAGTTTACTTGTAAGTCTATATCCTTTTAAAGATGGAAGTAAACTTCTTATACTAAATGTTCATGCCATAAATTTTCGAGAGACTGGACGATATAACAAAGAAATGGAACGTTTTTTAACACTGATACAAGAACATGAAGGCCCTATGATAATAGCTGGTGATTTTAATACCTGGAATAAAAAACGTATGTTGAAGCTTCATGAAATCAGAGAAAAACTTTCACTTAAAATAGTTCCTTTTCAAGGGAGTGATAAGGTAAAATCTTTTTTTGGGAATCATTTAGATTTTATATTTTACAGAGGAGTAGAATTAATCACATATAAAGTAGATAAAACACATGGTATTTCTGATCATAATCCTTTGTTTGCACAATTTAGAAAAAAATAGCATATTTCTGTTTTGACTTTTTTATGACATTTTTCATTTATAATACACCTATCAAACAAACGTATGTCATAAAGTGTATTATAAAAGGAGTTATGAATGGTACTGTTAAACAATATTCAAGAAAATCAGAAAAATTTTACAGCAAATAAAAAGAATGAAGAAATATTAACTTTGCTTAAAGAGCTTGAAGATGAAATCTCAACAAGAAAGTTGGCAGAAGCTAAAGCAGAAAAATTATCGAACATTGATAGTTTGACAGGTTTAACCAACAGACGATACTTTAATAATAAAATAAAAACTGTATTAGGTTCAAAGTTCAATAGAAAAAATACGTATGGCATGTTATTTCTTATAGATCTAGATAATTTTAAACGTTTTAATGACTCACTTGGGCATCTTGCAGGAGATGAATGTCTTCGTCAAGTATCACAACGATTATTAAAAGATGTTGCTTCATTTGATGGAGATGTAAGTTTGTCAAGAATTGCAGGAGATGAATTTGCATTTGTTATGGGGACACTTAATATCCCATATGAAGAAGCAAGAAAAAAAGCTATTGAGTATGCTACAAGAATCTCTGAAAAGTTTAGTAGTGATATTACTATTGATGGACGATGTTATAGTGTAACTGTAAGTATAGGAATCAGTATTTTTTCTGTGAAAAACTCTGAAATGAAAAATATTATGCATGAAGCAGATTTGGCATTATATGAGGCCAAACGGTTAGGAAAAAATCAATTTTTCTTTTTTGAGGATAATTTGCAAAAAGAGGTTGATTTTAAATTGAAAATTTCTAATGAATTGAAAAATGGGATTGATAAAGATAAATTTATCTTATTTTATCAGCCAATCACAGATAAAAAAGGTGAAATAAAAGCGTTTGAAACACTCATTAGATGGAAGAATGTAGAAGGTGAGATTGTTTCAGCTGGAAAATTTATAGGCTGGATTGAATTAAGTGGATATACGTTGATGTTTAATCAATATATTTTTGAAGCATCATGTAAACAAATGAAAAAATGGCAAGATGAAGGTTTGGGAGATCAATTTGATCATCTCTCTATAAACATCAGTCCTACAGCTTTTATAGATAAAAGTTTTGCCTCTTTTGTTAAAAAAACAATAGCTAAGTATAATATTGATACAAAATATTTAATGTTGGAAATTACTGAAAGCAATATCTCAAAAGAATTTGCATGTGTTGAAAAAGTCATGAAAGAGTTAAGTCAAATTGGTATACGTTTTTCACTAGATAATTTTGGTGCAGGGTACTCTTCACTAGCGTATATACATAGACTTCCTTTTTCAGAGTTGAAACTGTATCGTACCTTTACTGAGAATATCAGTACAAACACACAGGACCAAAAATTTATTAAAGCTATCATTGCTCTTGCACAAACTATGGAGTTTAAAGTGGTAGCCGAAGGTGTTGAATATAATGATCAGTATGATACATTATATAGATTGGGATGTGATTTGTTTCAAGGATATTTATTTTCTAAACCAAGTTTACCTTTTACAAAAATAGCTTAGAGGTTATTTTTTCTTTTTACTCTCTTGCTTTTTTTTCTTCTGAGCAGCATAGGTATATTTACGTTTTTTGTCGTAGTCGATATATCCTTTTTTTTCTCTTAATGATTTTTTACGTGGACGGGCTTGACGTGGTTGTTTGTCTGTTATCTCAAAACCTTCCATAATGTCACGTTTGATATTGAGTTTAAGATGTTTTTCTATGGTAGTGAAGGCATTATAGTCATGAATAGTAAGTAGGGTAATCACTTGCCCTTTATGGTTTGCACGTCCTGTCCGTCCTACGCGGTGGGTAAAATCATCAGTGAGTTCTGGCAAGTCATAATTGATAACCAGTGGCAATTCAGGTATGTCTATACCCCTTGCTGCAATGTCAGTGGCTATGAGTACTTGTGCTTTTCCACTTTTAAAGAGTGTAAGAGCCTTGGCACGTCCCCCACGTTTGATATCACCATGTATGATGGT
>DQVJ01000270.1 GCA_015661795.1 Sulfurovum sp. | reverse complement strand
TTCCAGAGAAAATGTTGTAAATATTTATGTCCTTGTATAGAAGGTAATATCTGTATTGTTTCATCCTGGTCAACATTATTTCGTGTATCTATAAAGTATTTAGCATTTAAACCTATATAATAATCATTATTATATGCAAAGTAATTCACACGAGATTCTTGTAAAGGCGTAAGACCAAAGTGGCTCAGATTATTTTGCTGTAAATTGAGATAGTCAATATCATTTAAAAAAGTAGTATTCACATACAAACCATCTGTGAAACCTTTTGGAAGTATGTTAGGAAACACTTTTGAAGATTCATAATTAAATTCAAAACCATAATGACTGTCATTGGGTAAATTTTGTTGTTCTACATAACTTTGATTATCTTTAAAATATCCCATTCTCATGGTTCCAGAAGAATAAGCACTATCCACAAAACGAAATGTAGAATATACACCTACCGAGCGTGAAGTGCGTATTTGTGGGTTTAGCTCTATATCCATACTGTCTGATATAGCCCAGAAAATAGGCTGTTCATACAAAAATCCTTCTAAGTCCGAATACCCAAAACCTGGAAATAATAATCCTGAACTTCTTTCTTTATGTGTAGAAAATGCTAAATATGGCGTATAGAGTAATGGTATATCCAAAAAATAAATTTTTGCATCATACACTTTCATATATTTATCATGACTATCATATACAGAACGATCAAAAACCATTGTCCACAATGGATCTTCTATCTCACATGAGGAGAGCATACTTTGTCCAAAAGTATAATTTCCATCTGCACGATGAGCCTTGTCTGCTAAAAGCCATACATCATTCTGACTCGAAAAAAAAAGTTTTTCAAAATATACTTCTTTTGTATCAGTTTGAATTTCCATATGACTTGTATGTTCTTTTGTACCTTGATAACCTATCATTTCAACATTCCCATCTAAAATAAGCAGTTTAGTTTTTTTGTTATACACGGCAGTCGAAGCTTTGATAACAGCGTCATCATAATACACCACTACCCCTTCACTCGCTTCTACTGTCTCATTCGTTGTCTGCAGCGATTTAGCAGTAACTTCTATCTTGTTACCCTGCGCATTCAGGAACCATGTTACCAAACCAATAACAGTAAAAAACTTAGACAGTCTAAACATCTATTACTACACAATGCGTCAATTTGTCATGTAAGGTTTGTTTAAGGGGGAGAAAAAAAGCTAAAAGGAACCCTAAATAAAAGACTACTTCACTCGTGATACGTAGCGATGCTCTTAAAAAAGATTTATACAATGTAAGATTCTCTCCATCAAGTAAAGATATAGCTTTTATTTTCATCATATATTTACCCAAAGTCATACCATTTTGCCATATAAAAACAGTATGATATAAAATTTTCAATGTAATAATCAGTAATAAATTATTGACTGAAAACTGATTCATTTCTTGTTTGAAAATCTCTATTGATTCTTTCGTTATTACAGTAGGCAAATGTCCTGTAATTGTCATCAGTTGCTCATAAAAAATTACAAATAATAAAAGAGCTATGACAATGTCATCTATCATAAAAGCAAAAGCCCTTTTTTTTGTACTTGCAATCACTAATGAGTCAGGCATATACCGTATCCTACAGTACCTGGTAAGCAATATCTGTTCGGCATTGTTTTCCTGCGTAATGTATCTGACCTACAAGCATATAGGCATGACGCTGTGCTTCTTTAATACTGTCACCAATACCCACGCAAACCAAAACACGTCCACCTGTAGCATACAGTTTACCTTCATCGCCCCGGGTAACCCCAGCATACGAGATATGTGCATTTTCATTTAATTCTTCATGATAAATATCATCAATAATAATTTCAGCAGGTGCAGAACTTTTATAAGGATAGTCTCTGCTTGCCATAACTACACCCACAGCGTATTTGTCATAAAATTCTATTTTAGCACTCTTCAAGTCAGCTGTTGCTGCTTTGTAAAAGAGTTCAGAAGCTGGTGATTTGAGTAAAGGCATAAGTTCTTCACATTCAGGATCTCCAAAACGTACATTGTACTCTAGAATAATAGGTTCACCTTTTACAACCATTACACCGATAAACAATACACCTTTAAAAGGCATACCTTCAGCCTTCATACCTTCCAGGGTTGGGACAATCACACGCTCGTCAAGTTTTTTATATATTTCATCATTGACCAATGGTGTAGGTGCATATGCTCCCATACCACCTGTATTTGGACCCTTATCATTGTTTAACAGCCTTTTATGATCCTGTGCTGCAGGTAAAACAATATAATCATTTCCATCACAAATAGCAAATACAGACAGTTCATATCCATCTAAAAACTCTTCAACAACGATACTTGTCCCTGCATCTCCAAATGAATTCCCAGAAAGCATCTCTCCTGCAGCTTTTTTTGCTTCCTCTTTACTTTGTGCAATAATAACACCTTTCCCGCCACACAAACCATCTGCTTTTACCACAATGGGCACATCCAGTTTCTCAATAAATGTGTAGGCATCTTGTAAAGAATTTGTTTCAATATATTTAGCTGTTGGCACATTATGTCGTGCCAAAAAGTTTTTCATAAATATCTTAGAGCCCTCCAACTGTGCAGCTTTTGCAGAAGGACCAAAAATAGTTAAACCTCTGGCTTCGAATACATCCACTATCCCATCTACCAGTGGGCCTTCTGGTCCTACAATAGTCAGATCAACAGCATTTTTTTCAACAAAGTCTGCCAACTCTGAAAAATCGGAGATACTTAGATTTTCTCCTAAAGTATCGGTTCCACCATTACCAGGAGCAAAATAAATCTTCTCTACATTTTCATCTTTACTGAGTGCTAATCCAATAGAATATTCTCTACCACCTGCACCTAATATTAATACATTCATAAGTTTCTCCCAAATATAAAAAATCAACCAATTAGGGGGCTTGTTTAGTAGTGATGAAGTTGTACGTAGAGGGTTTTTCAAAATGTCTGAAGGCGAACTCCCTGTTCGTCGATGGCATTTTGGGAAAGCCTATGCGTGCAAATATCGTTACTAATAAATGCCCC
>DQVJ01000171.1 GCA_015661795.1 Sulfurovum sp. | reverse complement strand
GGGATAGAAGCACCTATTGTTATACTGGCATAGTCATTAAATTCTGCACGGTTAAAGTATCCTACTTTTACATATGGATCAGGTGTTTTGTCTAAATTTTGGATGTCTCTATTTGCCCAGGCAACATCTTTTTGAGAGAGCGTCATTTGATAAATAGGATTATTTTCGAGTTTGGTAAGGTAATAATGTAATGTTTTAGGTTTGGTCATGTGCAAACGACTTGAAATAGTATGGACTTTATGTTGCACAAGGTATTTTAGTTTTGCTTTTTGACTGTCTAACAATGATTTATAGTTGGCTTTTTTTATTTGAACTTTTGTTAAGAGTAGACTTGCATTCATGCTGCTGGTATGGCTTTTACTTTGTGTAGAAGCATAAGAGTTGTAAAGGTCAATATTTTGTTTTGTGACTTCTATATACTGCTTGACTATGTGTATACGCTCTTCTATTTCTTTAATGGTATATACTGTCATACGTATTTCTTCTGCAAGTTTTATTTTGGCTGCTCTATAAGAGTTGAAAATCACATCTTTTTGGGCTTGGGTATATTTTTTTTGAGCATCTAATTTACCAAACCACGGAAACTTTTGTTTAAAGTTTATTGATTGGTACTGCATGGGTTCAAGATCTCTGCGAGAGAAGTTTTCAAATTGCATGTCGTTAACGGTAAAAGACAAGTCAGGATTGTCAAAATTTTGAGAAAGTGAAATTTTTTCATCCATGGCTGAGAGTCGTTTCTCAATACTTTGAAGAGAAGGATGTGATTCTATTCCCATCCTTATCAGTTGTTGTATATTTTCTGCATGGATTATAGACATAGAGACTAAAATCACAAGTATGATACGCATATTTCTTCCTTGATATTTATATTCAAAGGATATTTTACAATAAAAGTTGTGTATGTTTCGTGCACGTGAAGAAGTATTTATTTTATTAAATCAATAGATTTACTTGACATTGTGAAAAAATTAGGCTAAAATTTTTTTATAATTTGATAGACAAGTATTAAATTAAAAATGTTTTTACAAACCCTGAGGCATAACATCATATGATGTTTTTATATTTCTTGAGATTTTGTCTCCCCAAGAATTGTTAATCTTATTGGAAAATAAAGTATTTTCTTCAGGGTTTCTAAAAATGTTTTAAACATATCACCTATAGAAAGGAAAAGACTATGTCCCCATCATGTCCAATATCAACAAGAAGAGTAGATACGAATATGGTAAGAGTAATCTCACTACAAGTGGCACTTTTTTCAGTGATTTTGTTATTTACACAAGAGAGTTTTTTTGCTTTAGTACTTTTTTTTGATTTTATGGTGAGAACTTTACGTCTCTCGCAACTTAGTCCTTTTCAGCTTGTGAGCAGCTTGATACTTAGTGGGTGGGGTATTGCACCCAAATTATGTGATGAATCTCCAAAACGTTTTGCACTTTATCTAGGTTTGGTCATTTCATTTATTTTACTTCTATTATTTGTATCTGGTTTAACAGTGATTGCAACATTTATAACAGGTATTTTACTTATATGCGCATTACTTGAGACAGCATTTGATTTTTGTATAGGATGTAAGATATACTACGCTATTCAAATACTAAATTCATACTATAAACGAAGGGTTTCCTAAATATATCTCCTTTATTATATTGTATTGATTTTAACAAAGGAAATATATAAGATGATAGGGATTTCCAGTAAAACGATTTATGGGATAGCTGCATTAAATGAATTGAGTACTATCCAAGGGGATGAAGTACTTAAGATTAAAGACATTGCTGCGAATGCAAATATACCTCAAAACTTTTTAGAACAGATACTTTTAGAGCTTAAAAAAAAGGGTATCTTAATTAGTGTTAAGGGTGCTTATGGTGGGTACAGACTTGCTAAAGACCTTAAAGATATTACACTTAAAGATGTGATTGTTATTTTAGAATCAGATGTTTTTTCTGATATATGTAAAACAGACAACCCTGCATTAAAACTTTTTTGGGGAGACTTAAAGCAGAATGTCTCATCGGCATTTGATATACCTCTTTCAAAGCTTAAAAGTTATCAATTACAAGCAAACGAAACACTCAATTATTCAATATAAACTAGGAAAATAGATGAACAATACAACAGATTTTAATTATTTTAATACACTATTGGTGCAAAATATAGGTAACAGTGTAGGTCCTATCGCCCCTACTATTACACCTTCTGCTGCATTTGGTTATGAGAATGCAGAAGAGGCCGAAGGTATTTTTGCAGCAGAGGTGAATAAACCACTCTATGCCAGAGTAGGTAACCCTACCAATGCAAAACTAGAGTCTGTGGTTGCAAAAATGGAAGGTGGTTTTGCTTCGATTGCAACGTCTTCTGGTATGGGTGCGATTTCTATGGTGGTCACCGCTTTTTTAAACTCAGGAGATGAACTACTTTGCATTGGTGGTTTTTTTGGAGGTACATATGCCTTAGTGAATGAGACACTAAAACGTTTTGGCATCAGTAATAGTTTTTGTACTGTGGATGATTTTACGCATATTGAAAATACATTGAAACGTGGTATCAAAATGGTATTGATGGAGTCTGTAGGGAATCCAAGTTTGACATTACCAGATGTACAACGTATTATTGACTTGTGCAATAAATATGAAACACTGTTAATGATAGACAACACACCCACCCCATTATTGCTTAGACCTTTAACTATGGGAGCAGATATTGTGGTACATTCAAGTACCAAAAACATGTCAGGGCACTCTGCTGCTTTGGGTGGGATTGCGGTATTTCGTGAGGTAAAAGAGGCAGGGGACAAGCTTTTGAATGATAAATATGCTGATATACATAAAATCGTAAAAAAGATGGGTAAAAAAGCATTTATACCTATTTGTAAAAAACGTGCCATTCGTGATTATGGTATGACGGCGAATGCCTTTGGTTCATTTATGACTATGATAGGGTTAGAGACACTTTCACTTAGGGTTGAAAGAGTGAATAAATCTGTAGAAGCTATCTCTTTATTGCTTGATGCAAAGTTACCCCAAGGTGTGAGTGTAAACCACCCATGTCTTAGCTCCAGTCCTGACAATGCACGCTATAAGTCAGATTTCCCTGATGGATGTGGACCGCTTTTAACACTTGACTGTGGTACAAAAGAAAGAGCATTTAAGTTACTTAATCATCTTAAATTGGTTATACTTACTGCAAATATAGGAGACAATAGAACATTGGCACTACACATGACCAGTACAATTTACTCAGACTTTGATGAGGATGCACGTGCTTTCTTGGGTGTACATGAGGGACTGATTAGGGTTTCAATAGGACTTGAAGACCCAAGAGAAATTGCAGAAGACTTTTTACAAGCAGCTCATGCAATTTAACTTCTTTTTTCCCATTTTTCTGCTATTTTCTATTTTCTGGCATACGTCAGAAGCAAAAGATAATATCAATGGATTGGATTATCTTAATAGCATCAGGGGGAAAGTAGGCTTAGTACCATTGACTTCAAATAAAGCCTTAATACGTGCAGCTACGTCACATGCAAAATATTTGACTAGACAACAAGTGAATAGCCATTATGAAACCACAGGGTATAAAGGTTTTAGTGGTAAAACCCCAAGTGACAGGGTGATTCAAGCAGGGTACCATTCAAGAGTGGTGATGGAAAATATCTCCGTAAATGGTAGAAATGTTGTAGCTGCTATAGATAATCTTATGTCTGCTATTTATCATAGGTTTACATTTCTTACCATGGATAAAGATGAGATAGGTGAAGGTATTTCCATATTACCTACAAGAAGAGTAAAGGTAACGACAGCATATGTGTATGACCTTGGATTTTCTGGATTAAAAAATATATGTAAAAAGTATTTCAGTATGGAACCTGGCATGCGATATATAAAAAATATTTGTAGAAAGTCTACAAAAGTCATTCCTGAATATATGTATATTGATGCGTTGAATACACTTAAAAAACAAAATGAAAAAATTGTCCTTTATCCATATGATACTCAGGAAAATATTTCTCCTGCTTTTTTTATTGAAAATCCTCACCCTTTACCAGGATCAAAAGTCAGTGGTTTCCCAGTGTCTGTCTCCTTTAATGACGCATATGTCCAAAATGTATCGTTAATAAGTTTTCGTCTTTTTGATAGTACAGGTCATGAAATAAAGCAACGAAAAATACTTACATATAAAAATGATATTCATCATAAAATAACACAATATCAGTTTGCCTTTATGCCTTTAAAACGTTTAGATTATTCGAGTACATACAAGGCAGTATTTGAAGCTATAGTGGATGGGGAAAAGATACATAAAACTTGGTCATTTAGCACAATACATCCTCAGAAGAAGATGTATAAAATCACGAAGAAAAAAACGATACTCAGCGTAGAGAAAGGCACAAAGATTTTACTTTATTTTGAACCTAAATCAAAAAGAGATATTCTAAAAAATATCAAATATAAAGGGAATCTGCAGATAAAATATATAGACCCAAATACTCTTGAAGTTACATTACCAAATAAAGTCTCCAGAAAAATATATAGTATAAGTGAATCGACAAGGAAAATAATACTTAAACTTTTATGACATTGAGTCTAGTTTTCTTTGCAAAATTTAGCTATCGTTCTTTGACACCGTTAATATAGAGAGATGAAACTTTTTTTGTATATAAAATAGACCAAAGAGCCAATTCATCTACTCTCTTAGGTGCTTCTGGTAGGGTAATAATGGCAAAATCGGCCAATTTACCTACTTCTATCCTACCACAGTGAAGTCCTAAGATATCAGCTGCATCCGAAGTGATACTTTTAAGAAGTCTTGAGGCTAATTCCTGTATTGGAATATCATTATGCAAAAGCAAGGCCGCTCTGAGTTCATCAAACATATTTAGGGAATCATTGGAACTTAGACCATCAGTTGCAATGCTATAGGGTAGATTTAGATTTTCTATAGCCAGTCTTCCACATCCTAAATAGCGGTTGCTGCGTGGACAATGTGCAACAGAATGTCCCATTTGTGCTAGGTAGTCTAACTCAACTTGATTTGCCTGTACACAATGTGTAAAGTGTGTTGGATAGGTGTCAAATGCATACATAAATTCTTGTATATTGGTTACGGGTGTAGAAGTTTTGAAATATTTTTCAAAAAACAGTTTTAAATCCCCTTCAGCATTTTCAAGCCATTGTCGTTCTGCTTGAGATTCTAAAAAATGGGCACTCAGGGGATAGTTGTTTTGTTTTGCAAGTGTAACAGATTTTTGCAAGATAACAGGGTGAACTGAATAGGGTGAATGTATGGCAATAGCAGGTATAATTTTACTCTCTTTAGCACATGCTTCTGAAGCTTTAATTCTCTCTAAAAAATCATTGTAAAGCATATCGGCATATTGAGCATTAGAGCCTATGAGTTCATTATAAAATACAACACGTTGTGGGGTCTTTTCACATACTTCAAGTTCATTACCAAAGCTGGAAATAGCTCCAAAGGTGCTAATACCTGAGGATAACATAGCTTCACATTCAGTCCTCATTACATCATTGTCACATGCCCCAACTAACTCTTCACGATGCTCAATGACTGTATCAAGCCAAGGCATGAATGAACCGTATTTAAGAGAAGTTCTATTGGATGAAAACTCCAAATGTACATGGGTGTTGATGAACCCAGGGAAAAGTACAGAATTTGGTTTGTTTTTAATAGTTTTAGCCTCAGGATATTTTTTTTGTAGCACTTCCAAAGTATCTATATATCTGATAGTATCTGTAAATGCTACAGCCTTATTTTCTAAGAAGCCGTTGGGGGTGTAAATAAAGTCTGCGGATATTATCTTCATTTTGCCTCATTTTTAATATATTTAGATAAAATAATACCTAAATAAAATAAACAAGGTACATCAATGAAAATAGTAGTAATCCAAGGCCCAAACTTAAATATGCTAGGTATAAGAGAACAAAATGTTTATGGGCCTATGAAGTTGGAAGATATTCATTCACAGATGAAAGCATTTGCAGAGCAAAATAAAATGGAAATAGAATTTTTTCAGTCTAACCTAGAAGGTGAAATCGTAGATCGTATACAAGAGTGTATGGGAGATGCAAATGGTATCATTATCAATCCAGCAGCATATACACATACATCTATTGCCATTCGTGATGCTATTGCCGCAGTGCAGATACCTACGTTAGAAGTACATCTCTCAAATATCTATCAAAGAGAAGAGTTTAGACATAAATCACTCATTGCTCCTGTTTGTGCAGGTCAAATCACAGGGATGGGGCCATTTGGTTACCATTTGGCAATGGTTGGAATGACACAGATTTTAAATGAAGTTAGAATGATGAAAGAACAACAAGCCAAAGCACAACAAAAATAGACGCTTTACTTGTCAAACAGGAGAATTATATATTCTCCTAAAAGGCTACAAAATGAATTATATGCTTAAAGATGAAAATGCAATGTATTATGAATGTGGGTACAGTTGTGATAATGCACTCTACTTACGTTTAGGTTCTGAAGCATTTTTTATTACTGATAGTCGTTATACTATAGATGCAAGCGAAAATGTAAAAAATGCAAATGTAATGATTAATGGTGACTTATATGCTGAAGCTGTCAACCTATTAAAAAAGAATAAGATAAAAAAGATTATTTTTGATCCCAAAGAGTGGACAGTAGCAGGTTTTGAAAAGATGAGCACAAAATCGAAAGTATCATTTCAACCTGAACTAGATTTTTCACATAAAAAACGTATCATAAAGAGTGATGAAGAACTTAAAATACTTTCAAAGGCTGCTAAACTTGGTGCAAAGGCATTTAAAGCATTGGCAAAAGAGTTTAACAAACAGGGCTTAGGTGAGAGTGAATACAAACTTACACATAGAGCAAAAGGTATTTTAGGAGATTTTGGGAAATATGCACTTAGTTTTGAACCCATAGTTGCTATCAATAAGAATGCAGCCAAACCTCACGCAATGCCAAGTAAAAGTAAATTGTCTTTAGGCGATTTATTATTGGTTGATGCAGGACTTAAATATAAACGCTATTGTTCAGATCGAACAAGAACAGTGTATGTGGATGATAACTTTAGCTTCAATACCAAAGTGAAATATAAAAGTAAAAAGATACAAAAAGCATATGATACGGTGTTAAAAGCACACGATAATGCTATTATTAAAGCTAAATCTGGAATGAAAGCCAAGAAGGTAGATGCTTTAACCCGAGATATTATAGAGCGTGCCGGTTTTGGTAAATATTATGTGCATAGTACAGGGCATGGAGTAGGTCTTGACATTCACGAAATGCCTTATATTTCCTCGAAGTCGGAGACGATTATAGAAGATGGTATGGTATATACTGTTGAACCTGGTATCTATATTCCAAATGAGTTTGGTATACGTATCGAAGATATGGTGGCAATGGTTGACGGAAAAGCAAAAGTATTGTAAAACACATTGAGGTAACAGTGGTAAAAAAAAATATTTTAGATCATAAACATACATTAATTTTTACCTCACATTACCCTTATGTGACAAAGTCTAGAGGGGGACATAAGGTTTTACTTGGCATTGGTGGAAATATAGGGGATGTTCTACGCCGTTTTGAGCATCTATTCTGGTATTTGAAACGATCATATTTTGTGAATATTGTAGAAACAGCACCTATTCTTAAAAATCCCCCATTTGGATATATGGAACAGAATGATTTTTATAATTCATTGATACTCATTGAAACACGTTTGACACCTAAAGCATTGTTATGTTATATCTTACGTATTGAAAGAGTATTTGGACGTAAAAGATTATTTAAGGATGCTCCTAGAACATTAGATATTGATATCATATTTTATGAAAATATAAAGGTAGATACAAAAAACTTAACACTTCCTCATCCAGAATGGATGAATAGAAATTCTGTAATCATTCCTCTTGCTTATATGAAAGGACAAATTTAATGAAGGAAAAAGATGATTAACGAAACATTTGTTGCTTCAAACCCCACAGATGCATATGCACAGGCAGTAGAGAAATATGGTGATACTATTTCTCTTGTCGCAGCCAAGCAGATAAAGTATGAAGATGGTGTTTTACGTAGTGAAGTCATCATTGCAGTACCAGAGGAACTCTTTAGGGAACAGTCATTTGGTCTAAGTAACAATGAAAATCATCAAGATAAAGAAGATGAAGCATTACTCTGTCAAATAGATGAACTAAAAGCACAACTCGAATTACTAAAAGATGATATTTATCAAGAGTTAGAAAAAGGCAATACAGTTATTACTGAAGTAAAGAAGTTATTTGTGAAAAAAGGTATTTCATCCTTATGGTTAGATAGCATTTTTCAGGCATTGATAGGTACAGATATTATTGAAGATGCATCTTTATTGGTTTCTTATTTACTAGAAGAGATAGATGCATCATTACAGATAAGAGATGAAGATTTTTCAGTACCAAAAATTATGATGCTTGTTGGGCCAACAGGGGTAGGAAAAACAACCACTATAGCTAAATTGGCAGCAAGGTATGCCTATTTACTTGAAAAACCATATAAGGTTGCTTTAGTGAACCTAGATTCATATAAAGTAGGTGCAGTGGAACAACTTGAACATTACGCAGATATTATGCAAATAGAACATATATGTCTCAGTGATGTAGATAGTTTTAAGGATACACTTGAAAAACGTTTATCTGATTATGACGTTATACTCGTGGACACAGCAGGTATGTCCCCTTATGATACACATAAATTTATTAAAACAGTTGAGTTTGTGAAAACACAAACACCTAAAAAATTGGAAGTACACCTTGTTCTCTCCGCAACGGTTAAATACGAAGATATGGAAGATATTTATAAAAACTTTTCATTTTTAAATCTTGATTCACTCATTATTTCTAAGTTTGATGAAACAAAACACTTTGGTACTTTACTGAACTTTATGTTACTTTACAAACTTCCAATGAGTTATTTTTCTACAGGTCAAGAGGTACCTGATGATTTATTGTTTGCAGATAAAGAGTTTTTGTTAGAAAAGTTTATCGGTGACATTGATGAAGGGTGAAACACAAGCAGTGCACCTTGAAAAAATGATGCAAAAGCATAAACTATACCCAGAGTATGAATTAACGCTACCTCCATTTTTTGTAAAAAGTAAAGTACTTAAAAAATTATCTGTTGATGATGTATTGTTATTAGGACTGGATGTATTAGATTTTATGCTTATGTCTAATGGGAAAATATGTGCAAAAGTAGAACTTTTAGAAGATGAAAATAGTCAAAAAATTAAAATCATCTATTTAGAAAAAGATACGCTAAAACAGGCAGATACTAAAAAATATGAAAAAGTAAAATGCCTCTTTTCTGTACTTCATATTAGAGAACTTAAAGTAGGTCGGCAACTAAGTATTGAACAGCTAAATTTACAAGAAGTGAAACTTTTCGTAAATGATGTATACATAGCAGTGGGTGCACTTATAGAAGTGGATGATGAAATTGCTATACAAATAAAACGAGTCAAAAAATGAATAAAATAGAAAAAAGAAGAATCAAAAATAACCATAATGAGGTACTCAATGACTAAGGGAAAAAAAGTATTGGTAGGTATGAGTGGAGGTGTTGACTCAACTGTAACAGCAATCCTTCTTCAAAAAGAAGGATATGAAGTAGAAGGGGTGTATATGAAGTTACACCATAAACCAGGTTATCATGAGTCTAATTTTACAAAAGCCCAAAGAGTTGCAGATTATTTAGGCATAAAAGTCCATTTTCATGATCTCTCAAGTGAGTTTAAAGATGAAGTGTATGATTATTTTGTCGAGAGTTACAAGGAAGGTTTAACACCCAACCCATGTGTCATGTGCAACCGTACAATAAAGTTTGGAAAGATGGTCGAATTTGCAGACAGTATTGGAGCAGAGTATGTTGCTACTGGGCATTATATCAAATGTGACGGTGAATTTATTTATATGGCAGAAGATCCCAATAAAGATCAAAGTTATTTCTTATGTGAGGTAAAAAAGGAAGTACTACCACGTCTCATTTTCCCATTAGGAACTTGGGTAAAGCCAGATGTGAAAGCGTATGCAGCTAATATTGATGTATTAAAAGACTTTGCTACACAAGCAGAAAGTTCTGAAATCTGCTTCGTGGAAAATACTTATGATAAGGTTTTAGCTAAACATATGGATATAGATATGCCAGGTGAAACGTTAGATACAGAAGGCAATGTGATAGGGACACATAAAGGTTATATGCATTATACCATTGGGAAAAGAAGAGGTTTCTTTGTAGATGGCGCACATGACCCACATTTTGTTTTAGAGATAAAAGCAGATACAAATCAGATTGTCGTAGGTACTAAAGAAAAACTAGAAGAACATGCCTTTGAAGTGAAACAAATTAATCTTTTTAAAGAACTGAGTGAATTTGATTGTAAGGTAAAAGTCCGTTATCGAACACAGGCAGTACCTTGCCATGTTTCCATTCGTGATGGTAGGGCGAAAGTGTCACTGGAAGAACCTGTTTTTGGACTTGCAAAAGGACAAATAGCTGCTTTTTATGAAGAGGATAAATTATTAGGTGGAGGCGTTATCTGCTAAGTTAATCTTTTTTCTTAGAACGTCTTTTTTCTTCTTTTTCAGACTTTTCTTCTTTCACTGACTTGATCCAGAGCCAATTGAGCACAAAATAAATAAGTGTGGAAACAACGATAGAATAAAAAGCAGTGCCTACGTATAATGGGATAAAAATATCTCCAATATTGGCTGAAAACCATTCTAGGGTAAGCTCAATATCTTTAATATTTTCGTGACCTAAAATGAAATTACCAGTGAGGTATTCTATGTAATACATTGGTGGCATTGTAAAAGGGTTGGAAAGCCAAACCATAGCAATGGCTATGGGAACATTGAAGCGTATAAAAGGAGTAGTAGCCACTACAGCCAACATTTGCATAGGCATAGGTATGAAGCCCCAAAATAAACCTACAAATACACCTCTGGTAACCATTTTTCTATTGATATTGAAATAAGCTCTAGGAAGATTGTATTTGTCTAAAAAAGTATCTATTTTACCTCGACCTGAAGTTTTTTTTCTAAAGAATTTACGCATCAAGGATGTCCATAATTATCATTTAACATGCATAAGTGTAATACTCCATGCCTTTAAATCCCCTTTTTATGATGTTTTGTGTAAAATACACCTAATAAAATAGACACAAAGGTACAAAATATATGAGTGGATATATGATATTTTCTGGAACATCAAACCCTGAACTTTCTGAAGAGATAGCTAAGTATCTTGAAATGCCTCTTTCAAAAGCAAGTATCAAACGTTTTTCAGATGGTGAAATTTCTGTTCAAATTGCAGAATCTGTACGTGGTAAAGATGTTTTTATCATACAACCAACCTCTGCACCAGCTAATGCCAATCTTATGGAACTGTTAATTATGACAGATGCGTTGAAGCGTTCTTCAGCAAAATCTATCACCGCGGTGGTGCCTTACTATGGTTATGCAAGACAAGACAGGAAGGCAGCACCAAGAGTGCCAATTACAGCAAAACTTGTAGCAAACCTCATGGAAACAGCAGGTATTACACGTATGGTTACTGTTGACCTTCATGCCTCGCAGATACAGGGTTTCTTTGATATTCCTGTTGATAACCTTTATGGGGCTATTTTATTTATGGATTATATCAAAGCAAAAAACTTTAAAAACCCAGTCATTGCTTCTCCCGATATTGGGGGTGTAGCTAGAGCTAGGTATTTTGCCAATAGGCTTGGTCTTGATATGGTTATTGTGGATAAACGTCGAGAAAAAGCAAATGAGTCTGAAGTGATGAATGTCATTGGTGAAGTAAAAGGGAAAGATATTATATTAATTGACGATATGATAGATACAGCAGGAACTATGGTAAAAGGTGCAGCTGCACTAAAAGCGTTGGGTGCGAATTCAGTGATGGCATGTTGTACCCATCCTGTACTTTCAGGTCCAGCCTATGAACGTATAGAAGAGGGTGAATTGGATGAATTGGTAGTAGCGAATACTATCCCTATGATAAAAGCATCTTCAAAAATAAAGATGCTTTCAACAGCTTCTATGTTAGGTGAAGTAATACGTAGAGTACATAATAATGAGAGCGTAAACTCTTTATTTGAGACTAATTAATGGAAAATAAAGTATCTCAGAAGAATATACGTAACTTTTCGATTATCGCACATATTGACCATGGTAAGTCTACATTGGCAGACCGTATAATACAAGAGTGTGGCGCAGTGAGTGATAGACAGATGTCTGCACAGGTCATGGATACTATGGATATCGAAAAAGAACGAGGTATCACCATTAAAGCACAGTCTGTACGGTTGGATTATGAAAAGGATGGAGAACATTATATTCTGAATCTCATTGATACTCCGGGTCATGTAGATTTTTCATACGAAGTAAGCCGCTCTTTAGCTTCGAGTGATGGGGCACTTCTCATTGTAGATGCTGCACAGGGTGTAGAAGCCCAGACTATTGCCAATGTATATATTGCTATAGAAAATGACCTTGAACTCCTTCCTGTTGTCAATAAAATTGACCTGCCTGCAGCTGATCCAGACAGAGTTCTTGCCGAACTTGAAGAAGCCATAGGTATAGATGCAACTGAACATAACTTAGTCTCAGCAAAGACAGGAGAAGGTGTGGCCGAACTTGTAGATAGTATTGTGGAACGTATCCCTTCCCCAGTAGGTGATGATACTGCACCACTTAAAGCACTTATTTATGATTCATGGTTTGATAATTACTTGGGCGCTTTAGCCCTGATACGTGTGTTTGACGGGAAGATAACAAAAGGTCAGATAGCAAAAGTAATGGGTACAAAAGATGAACATCAAGTACTTAATTTGATGTATCCTAATCCGATTGCTCCTATTAAAACAGATGAAATACGTACAGGAGAGATAGGTATAGTAGTCATGGGACTGAAAACAGTTGATTCACTAAAAGTGGGTGATACCATTACTGATGCAAAAAAACCTACTGCAGAACCTATCCATGGCTTTGAACCTGCTAAACCTTTTGTATTTGCGGGGATATACCCTATAGAAACAGATCGTTTTGAAGATTTACGTGATGCTCTAAATAAACTTAAACTGAATGACTCATCACTCTCTTTTGAGCCTGAGAGTTCTATGGCACTTGGTTCAGGATTTAGAACAGGTTTCTTGGGTATGCTTCATATGGAAGTGATTAAAGAGCGTTTAGAACGTGAGTTTAACCTTGAACTTATTGCTACTGCACCGACGGTAGTCTATAGAGTAGAACAAACCAATGGGGAAGAAATAGAGATTCAAAATCCTTCAGAACTTCCCGAACCACAAAAGATTTCTAAAGTATATGAACCTTATGTGAAAGCGACGATATTAACACCACAAGAATATCTAGGTAATCTTATTAAACTACTCAATGATCGCCGTGGTGTACAAATAAAGATGGATTATCTTAACGAGACCAGGGTACTTTTAGAATATGATATTCCTATGAACGAGATAGTAATGGATTTTTATGATAAATTAAAGTCTATAACGAAAGGATATGCAAGTTTCGACTATGAACCTATAGGGTTCAGGGAAGGTAAGTTAGTCAAACTTGACATACGGGTGGCAGGCGATGTGGTAGATTCACTCTCTATTATTGTTCCTGAAGAGAAAGCACGTACGCGCGGTCTTGCTTTTGTGGCACAGCTTAAGGAACTCATCCCTAGACAGTTATTTGAGGTTGCAATTCAAGCGAGTATTGGTAACAATGTTATCGCACGGTCGAACGTGAAATCAATGGGTAAAAATGTAACTGCAAAATGTTATGGTGGAGATATTACGCGTAAAAGAAAACTTTTAGAAAAACAAAAAGCAGGAAAAAAACGTATGAAATCTATTGGAAAAGTACAAGTGCCTCAAGAGGCGTTTATGGCCGTATTGAAGTTGGATAGTTAAAATGACTCTGATACCAGTTGAATCAGATAAAAAAACAATAGCTGCACGTTTTAGAAAAGCACACTCTTTTGCTTTTTTAGATGAAGGACAGGTATTTATACAAGAAAACCCGCATAAAACATCAAAATCACCAGAGTTTTTTGAATATTTCAAAACGCTTAATGTGGATACTTTATACATTAAGGAACTTGGATATAAAACATTACTAACATTACTTGATTTAGGTGTGACAGTATATTTGATACAGCATGCAGAAAAATATAACCGTATCAAACCCAATGAACTACTTTTACTTGATGCTAACAATGCTAAAGAATATTGTTCTTTAGGACATGATGACAAAGAAGTAAAATAGTGGGTTGGGCTATCCATCTGCATCTAGTAGCCGCAATCGCATGGATTGGTGGAGCTTTTTTTATGTTTTTACTCGGAGTAAGCCTTCGAAAAAAAGAAGATCAAGATGCTGTTTACCCACGTATAGGCCCTATTTATGGATATTTTGAGACGGGAGCATTGATTATTTTACTCTTTACTGGGTATACAATGATCAACAACAATGGTTTAATTACTATATTATTTTCCAATGTGACTAATGAAGTAATAGATGCTCTACGTATAAAACTACAAATAGTTGCAGTTATTTTTGTTCTTACAGTGATACATATGACAATTAGTTTAATGACATTACATAAAATAAAAACACCGATACAAAAACTCTTCTCTAAAGGTTCATCAATGGGCATATTCTTATTGAACCTTGTTGTACTGCATTATGCTATGGTTTTACGAGACATACTGTAATATATAATATTAACAATCTACTATATTTAAAAAATATACGTCATAATAAAGATATTCTATCAATGCAATATATTTTTTAAATCATACAAGGGATGAGACATGAATGATAAAATCAGAGAAATAATGAATAATATAGAAGAGATGAAAAAAAAACTTTTATCTGAAATTCAAAAGCATGAAAAAAATGTGAGTTATGAAATACAAAATGGGTATGTACGATTTGAGAAAGAAGTAGTAAAGAAACAAAAAGAAAATATGAAACATATTTTAGCTTACTTAAAAGAT
>DQVJ01000273.1 GCA_015661795.1 Sulfurovum sp. | reverse complement strand
GTATGTATATTTTTATCTTCATGTGTTAAATAACTCAACCCAATACTTACAGATATAGAAATAACTTTTGGATTTAGTATTATTTCATTTTTTGCAATATTGGCTCTCAACCTATCGGCAATTTGAAAAGCCGAATCCATATCTGTATTTGGCATCAGGACAGCAAATTCTTCTCCTCCAATTCTTCCTATATAATCCATTGTTCTCGTGTTGTCAATCATTAATTTAGCTAGAGTTGAAATAACCTTATCTCCGATATCATGTCCGTAGGTATCATTAATGTGTTTGAAGTGATCAATATCAATAATAAGGCATGTAAGTTGTGTATTATCATTTCTTGCATTTTTCATTTCTACGTCACATATATCAAAAAAGGCACGTCTGTTATAGAGTCCTGTAAGCGGATCTGTAGATGCTAGGTGTTTTAAATGTTTTTCCAAAGCGATTTTTTTCGATAATTCTTCTTCAAGTTCTTTTTTTGCTAGATTTAAGGCCATTGTTTTTTCAGCAACGGCATGAAAAAGGCGTGTGCTCTCCGTTTTTTGTTGCTCTAAAAGTTGTTCACGTGTTTGTAGGGATTCTTTGCGTACAATACTGATACGGTATGCAAGTAAAAGTGAGAAAAGAACTATTTCAAAGATAGCTCCAATCATAGCAGCATGACTCAGTTCAACAGTATATGGTAATATACCAATGGCCATTAAACTCAGCAGAATCATACCAATGATATAGACAGTGAGTGCAGGAAGGTATATTTTGGTAATAGTATGTTTTTTATATAAGGCCCAAATGGCAACGATGAGTAAAAATGGTAACAATGGTGTTGCCACAATATTCATAAAATGAAAACCACTCTTTAGAGATATAGACATCCATATTAAAGTGACTATACAAACAACTATAAAACCATTGAGTGTTTTGTGTAATCGCATAAAATATTTTTTTGTTTCTAAAATAGATTGTGAAAAAAGTATCAGTAAAGTAAAAAAGATAGGGATGGTCATTTGTAACAAATTATAGATTTCTATATTTATATAAGGAAGTAAAAGACCTTTAAAGTTGGCAGCCCAAAGCATGAAAATAAATACATATGAAATATAATAAAAATACATTTTATCTCGTAAATATAAAAAAATGACAAGATTGTATAATATAAGCATAAATATTCCAGAAAAATATGCAAGATAAAGGTATTTTTTCAGTTGTAGATCTTTTTTATATTGTTCTTCTGTTTTGAGGTGAATGGCGCCAAAAAGGCCATATATTGTAGCAACTTTCAAATATATTTCTTTATGTTCTCCAGCTTTTAAATGTAGAGGAAAAGAGGGTGTAGATTCTTTTATTTCACGGTTTTGAACAGGAATACGTAAACCATTTTTTTGATGGATAATGGTATCTGATACCACATAGAGGTCAACTGTTTTATGAATGACTTCAGTAAGTTCCAAAACCATATCTTTTTCATGGTTTGAGTTGTTTTGAATAGTAAATCGAAACCAAAAGTTGTTTTTTTTGTAACCAAAGGTAAAAGCATTGTTTGTATGTTTTGTAAATGGTAATTTAGAAACTTCTTCTATGGTGAGTAGTTGGTTTGGCTTTTCGATAAGATATTCTACTTGAAAATCAGTGTAGGATGATGTATCATTTGTCACTATTACTTTAGAATTTGCTGATACAGTAGTAGAAGTAAAAATGAGTAGGGTAAAAAACAGTAATGCAAACTTGATAATATATGCGTATATATGTTTGTTTTGATGCATGCTGTCCCTTTCTTTTAAACTTTAATATCTTTTGTAAATGGAGTCTAACTAAAAAATGTCAAAAAATTGTGAAGTATCTTCATATTTATATCAATGCTTTTATTTTTAACAAATCTTCAAGGACTACCTTCTTGGCACTGGGGTTCCTAAGTAAATAACTTGGGTGGTAAGTAGGGATGATAGTATAATCCTCTTTTTCCTGTACAATACCTCTTACTTGACTCATGTCAGTAGTATCTCCTGTGAGATAGTGATAGGCAGTGTCACCTAAAGTGATAATGATATCAGGTTTGACTAAACTTATTTCTTTAAGAAGATAAGGGTGACAAGTATGCGCATGTGAGGGGGCGAGAGGTTGATGTGCTAAAGATTTACATTTTAGGATATTTGTTATATAGACATCAGATCTTGATAGTTTTAAGACATTTTCTAGCATTTTACTAAGCATCTCACCAGAACGTCCTGTAAATATATTTCCTGTACTGTCATCGCTACTACTTGGTGTATCTCCTACAAACATGAGTTTTGCATTGGGATTACCTTCCCCAAAAACGACTTTTTGTCTACCTTTACTCAGTGTGCATAGATGACATTCTTTGGCTTGTTTCTCTAAGGCATGTAGGTTGTTTGGCAAAGTAAGGTCAGGTTCTGTCTCTTGATAGGCAGATACTGAAGTGTATTTGTACCCTAATTGTTTGAGTTGGTATAGTTGCTTTAACAGAAGCGCATTTTTAAGGTTTTTCATTATGAATTATACTTTCAAAATTCTTAAGGGCATGCATCATTTTGTATATAATAAAGCGCTGTAGAAAGCATGGTTTCATTGGTATCACCTCTTAGATGAGTGAGATCATCTTCTGCTATACAGGTAGGGGAGACACCATCAAAACTTGTTATGTCATTGACATTGTTTCTGACAAAAAAGTTTAGTAGAAAATAGTAGTTTATACCGTATATACGTCCTGACATACCTACGGGTTTTCCATGTGTATTGGTACCTATGGTGATGACATTAGTCTTCCCCAAGTAGGGGTTCAGAGCAGAAATGACAAGCTCACTGGCAGATGCAGATTTTTCTGTGACCAGAAAAATAACACGTTGCATCGTGAGTTCGTTGCCATCTTGCAAATCAATATCCTCAAATGTATAGGTTTCATTTTTAGTTTTATAATTGGCGTTCCAGTCTAGATAGATTTGTCTTTGACCAGCATAAGCATTTGATATATTATCAAGTAAAGCACTGGCAGTAATAATGGACCCACCTCCATTATATCTAAGGTCAATGATGAGTTCAGAAATATTGGCATCTTTAAATGTTGTAAATATCATTTCAAGTTCTGATATAGAGTTTTCAGTAAAAGCATCGTAACGGAGATAACCGATATTTGTTGTACCCTGGTTGATTATTTTTCCTAAAGAGACTTTAAATGTGTAGGGGTTGGGCACAACAGCTATATCTATCTGCTCATTTTTACGTAATACTGTAAAGGTTGTTTCTACGCCCAAATTTTGGCTTGCATCAGTAACAAGGTTGGCTGTAACAGATTGTCCGTTGATATATAAAATTTTATCTCCTCTTAAAAGTTTTCCATAGGCAGGTGCACCAATACGTACAAGGTAAAGCGTAAAATCCTGAGTATATCCAAAACCAAAGCCAGCAGTTGTTTGATTTTCAAAATCTTCATATTCTTTTGCTGTTAATGTAAAACTCCATTTGTCAGGAGGTGAAATACGAAGTGTATTGATGAGTGATTGTGGAGAGTCAAATAATGTATAGTCTATAGATGGTGTGACTCTATCATAGAATAGATATTCATTTAAAAAAAGGTTATGTACAAATATTTTTTCTTGTGTTGTAAATACTTGGGTATCATTTTTAGCAGAATTAGAACCACAAGCAGTTAGGAATAGTATAAAAGTAAGTATTAGTATATTGTATATCATATGAAACCCTTAGAGAGATGCGTACAATTAATTCATTGTATTGAAAAAATATTATAGCTAAAGATATTTTGATATGCAGTAAATGGTTATTTTGTTAAAAATGCTTAAAAGAGAGTGAGTGAAAGAGGGTATATATTGGTAGAGGAAAATCCTCTACCTTAAGTAATTAATTTACTGCTACTTCAACTTCAGTACCTTCCCAGATACCGTGTTTTGTACAGTAACCGTGAGCTACTAGTTTAAGTTTTTTACCAGTTGGGATAATAGTAAATGTAGTTGTGTTGTGTGCTTTTGTGTTTCCAAGAGTTCCTGGAACATATGTAGCTTCTGCTAATTTTGTTTCACCATTAAAAAGTGTTATTGTTTCAATGAAATGATCAAAATCATCTGGATGTGTGTATTCGTTACCCATTTTAACTGTTACCTCAAATGGCTCATCAGCAGTTGCTGTATCAGCACAGTGGATGAATGGTGAGTGTCTGTCGATAAGGTCTTTCTTTGCTTCTCTATCTACTTCTGAGATGTCTACGTATTTGTTAATTTTTGGCATATTGTATCCTTTGGTTAAAGTTTTTGCAAGAGAATCTTATCATAAGAAAATTTAAATAGGATTAAAATAGTCTTATTTGTATTAGATTCTTGTTTTGTACTGATATTCTTCTTTTTATTCACAATGTATTTGTTTGTGTTTCCAAAGTAATTACTTTGGAAACATGTATTATGCTGTATAAAGTTGTTTTGCTTTTTGTACGTGGAAATTAAGACCTATTTCTTTTTCTGTACATCCTAATGCAAGTGCAACCATTTGAGGCATATGTAGTACAGGAAGTTCTATGTCACGTCCCATGACTTTTCCTATACTGTCTTGGTAGGTATCCATTTTGAGGTGACATAGAGGACAAGGTGTTACCATCATATCTGCATTATTGTCTAGTGCATCTATTAAAGCATTTCCAGAGAGGACTTCGGAAGTATGGTTAGCTTGAAGTTCGACGTGGAAACCACAACATTTATTCTTGCTTTCATAGTTGACGGGGTTACCTTCAAGTGCATCTATGAGACGATCGAGTGAATTAGGGTTATATGGATTTTCTCCTCCATTAGCATTTTCATGTAACTCCGATGGTCTAATATTATGACATCCGTAGAATGGAGCAATATTTAGATGTGAAAGTGGTACGGTTACTTTATTTTTAACATTGTCTAAACCATATTCATCTATTAGCGTATAGAGAAAGTGTTTTATTTCTGATGTACCTTTGTACTCTAATCCTACTTCTGCAAGTTTTTCATTGACTCTTGATTTAAGCTCAGGGTCTTTGTCTAAAGCATGTTTTGTCATAGCAGAGTTAAGCTGACAGGTATTACAGATAGTAATCATCGTAAGACCTAACTTTTCTGCATAACAAATGTTACGTGCATTCAGTACGTGTGCTAGAAATTCATCAAAATCCTGTAGGTGAGATGCTCCACAACATGAAGCTTCTTCTAATATGGTAATTTTGATACCTAGTTTTTCAGCTACTGCAAGTGTAGATGAAAGTAACTCAGGGGTAGACTGCTTGGCAGTACATCCTGTAAATAGTGCATAGTGTAATTGTTCGCTCATCATTTTCTCCTTACAGCTTATTGGTTTGTGAAATTTCGATGAGTTTTTGTACTTCATCAAGATTTTTTATTTTAGGAATAGAATTGATAAATGGTATTCCTGAATGCCAGTGTATCTTACCTGTTTTCAACATCTTCATAGCCGTACCAATATGTTTGTACATGCCTAAGTAACCTTCTGAGTAAGTAACTATATCTGCTTCATCCAAAAAGCCAGTCTTTTTCATACCGCGTAGGAAACCTTCGGCATGACGTGTTGCTACGTTAGATTCGGCAATACCACGTACGAATTGTAAGTTATGCAGTTTACCGATTTTCCCTATAGGGTCAATCTCTTTTGGGCAAGCTTCTGCACACTCATAACATTTCACACAGTCCCATACACCAGTACCTTGTTCAGCAGTAATTTTTAGACGTTCATCACCTGCTTCATCTCTTGGATCTATAGTAAACCTATAGGCGGCATTGAGGGCTGCTGGTCCAAGGAAGTCAGGATTTACTTCAAGTGCCGGACAAGAGTAATGGCAGGCACCACATTGAATACAAAGATCAGAGTCTAAAAAGTTGTTAAACTCTTCTATACTTTGTTTGCTTTCTGCTTCTGGATGAGGATCAACATCAGAGACTACATAAGGTTTAACCGCTGCATGTTTGTCCCAAAAATCTGATTTGTCTATAATCATATCTTTAATGGCACGTTTTTTGGAACTAGGTTCAATGACCAATTCATCTCCAAAAAGTTCTACCAGCTCTAAAGCATTGACTTTACAAGCAAGTGTGGCTTTACCATTGACTTTAATGGCACAGGCACCACAAATACCATGGCGGCAAGAACGACGGTAAGAGAAACTTCCATCATGCTCCCACTTGATACGGTTTAGTAGATCAAGGACAAGTTCATCTTTACCTACTTCCATTTCGTAATGCTTATAGTATGGAAGATAGTCTGTCTCAGCATTAAATCTAAAGGTTTTTAGTGTTACTTTTTTATTTGCACTCATTTTGCTCTCCTAGTACTTTCTTTCCATTGGTTCAAACTTACCTGGTGTAACTTTACCCCACTCAATGTCTATATTATAGTTTTCATCCATCGTAGCATAAGTATGTACCATGAATTTTTCATCATTTCTTGTTGGGAAGTCTTCACGGTAGTGACCACCACGGCTCTCTTCACGATTTATCGCTCCTACTACTACTATTTTGGCTGATTCTATCATGTGCCCAAGCTCTATAGCTTCTTGAAGATCTGTATTAAATGTTTTAGACTTATCATCAATATGAATATTTTTAAATCTCACCAAAATATCATCAATGAGTGTGAGTTGTCTTTCTAAAGATTCTTTTGTTCTAAATACACCAGCATTGGCTGTCATACCAATCTGGAGTTCTTCTCGTAGTTTCGGTACTCTTTCATTTCCATTTGATGTCTTAATCGTATTCATCTCATTGATGCAGGTATCAGCATCGGAAAGATTAGCTTTACGCAAACTCACACCATCATCAATAGCTTTTACCATATTCTCACCAGCATGTCTACCAAAGAGCATTGCTTCAAGTACTGAATTGGCACCTAAACGGTTAGCACCATGTACAGAGACACAAGCACACTCTCCTGCAGAATAAAAACCTTCTACCAAGTCTCCAGCAGCATTTTTTTGTACCTGACAGTCGATGTTAGTAGGTATGCCACCCATAGAGTAGTGTGCCGTCGCAGAGATATGTATAGGCTCTTTAAGCATATCTTGCCCTTGAAAAGCAATGGCAAGTTCACGTAATTCTGGCAAGCGTGTAAGGATGATTTGAGGATCAAGATGTGTCAAGTCAAGATTGACAGATTGCCCGTCTTTACCTACACCGCGCCCTTGACGTACTTCTTCCATAATAGCACGGCTCACTACGTCACGTGATGCAAGTTCCATAGCATTTGGTGCGTATTTTTCCATAAAACGTTCACCTTCAGAGTTGAATAGACGGCCACCTTCACCACGTGCTGCTTCTGAGATGAGTACACCTGAACCACCAAGACCTGATGGATGAAACTGTACAAACTCCATATCTTCAAGTGGCAATCCATGACGTGCAACTATGGAGAGAGAATCTCCAGTATTTGCATGTGCATTTGAGTTAAATCTAAAGAGTCTACCATTTCCACCAGTGGCAAACATGCTTACCTTGGCATTGAAAATAGCAACTTCAGAGTCTTTTATATTATACGCAACAACACCAGAGACTTTTCCATCTTTATAAATGATATCTGCTGCATACCATTCGTCATATACTTCAATACCTGCACGGTCTGCTTGTTCATAGATGGTTTGAAGCAGGGTAAGTCCTGTTCTGTCTTTTGCATAACAGGCACGAGGCTGTGACTGTCCACCAAATGGACGTATGGCAATGTTACCTTCTTCATTTCTAGAAAAAACAGCTCCCATACGTTCTGCCCACCTGATAGTCTCAGGAGCCTTCGTACACATGAGTTCAACACAGTCTTGATCAGCAAGGTAGTCAGAACCCTTTACTGTATCAAATTCATGAAGTTCTATTGAGTCTTCAGCACCAAGTGCAGCATTTATACCCCCTTGTGCAGCACCTGAATGAGAACGTAAAGGGTGAAGTTTTGTAATAACAGCAGTTTTTTTACCAGCTTCTGTTAGCTCTTTGGCTGCGGCCAAACCTGCTAGGCCAGAACCAACTATAACAGCGTCATATTCGTAGATTTTAACATCCATATCTAGTATGTCCTTTGTTTGCAATTTAATTTATTATAGCTATTTCGAAATTAAATATATAAAAGATAGTAAATATTATTGAAGAGAAACATCAAGGTGTTACTTTCGTTGGTTTTTTTAAGGACTATATTGACGTTATGGAAGTTATTTGTGCCTGAAAGTCCTTGGCTGAAAGAATATCTAGTCCTATTAATTCTCTACCAATTATTTTTTCTATTTTAGTGAAATTTTCTATAAACATATCACAAGTAGTTTCATCTTCAACAATAAGCAGTTCTGCACCACTATCAAATGCATCTACAAGAGTATGGCCAGATTTTTTTAATGCCAATGTTTTATTGTCTGAGAGTATTGTTAGACCTGAAAGCTTTAGAGCTCTTGAAAAATGCACTTCTTTGGCACCAATATCTTTAATAAGTTCACTAATGTTTTTTCTCTCATTCCCTGCGTAGTATGCGATATGTTTATCTGCTAAATTTTCTATTTTGTTGTCTGAATTTTTCTTATTTTTGTTACTGAAACGTATGGCAATCATTTCCATTAGAGTAGGAGCTTCAGGAAGAACTTTTCTGCTCATATCTTTTAATGCTTCTATGGTTTCAGTATGGTCTTGAGCATTAAAAAGGTTATTTTCATATTCGCAGTCAAAGAGTCCGGAAGAGACAGAAGTAATGGCATTTAGGATAGCTTGTTTATGTCCTGATCCCTCAGTAATCATTTTATACGCTAGTAAAAGTATAGCATCACCAATATATTCCCGATCATACTTTTCAGTTTCAGATGCATAGTGTAAACCGTAGAGCGTTTTATAATATTTTAAATCATCTTCATTGGCATAAGGTGCCAAAAGTTCATACTTTTGCATGAAATCATCATCATTGATTTTAAGTCCATCAGTAGAACGATAAGAGTTCACAGGATCTATTTGTAAAGTCGTACCAAGTTGTTCGACTATATTAGAAATATTTTCTTTTCCTTCTACTATTAAATGATTTATTTTCATAAAGATATTTTGTTGGGAATATGAAAAGTTTTCATTGGCATCACGTATTTTTGAGAGTAAATCTTTTGCTGTTTCATTTTCTTGCATAAGGATTTTGAAATTTTTATAGTAAGGTAGATAATCAGTTTTGGAATTAAAAAAAAATGCTCTTATTTCAAGTGTATGTACCATAGTTTCTCCCAAGGTTAAGTCAAAATTTATATTAGTATATCGTGTGAAGATGTGAAACAGTTTATCTTTGTTGTGAACAACAAGCAAAAATACTTGAAGTATGTTACAATTTTGCTATTATGAGAAAATAAGGAAAACATATTATATGCAGAGTGATAATACATTAGATAAAGAACAATACCTTATAGCAAGATTGAACTCTAAATATATAGGTGATGATGCTGCAGTTGTTGGTGATACGTTGTACAGTATGGACGCTTTTTTTGAAGATATACACTATAGGCGAGAGTGGATGACTATGTCACAGATAGGGCGTAAAGCAATGCTTGTGAATCTCTCGGATGCCATAGCGATGAATGCTGCACCAAAGTTTGCTTTGGTTACCGTTTCTTTACCCCAGACATTAACCCATGATGAAATAGATGCATTGATGGAAAGTATGGAACAAACAGCCAATGAGTATGGTTGTGAAATCATCGGTGGCGATACTATCGGGGGAGATAAATTACATTTGTCCATCACCATTATTTCTAAAAGTGATTCTCCTTTGTTACGAACGGGATTAGTTGAGGGTAATTTATTGGCATATACGGGTGTGTTGGGGGAAAGTAAAAAAGATTTGGATGCTTTGTACCGAGGTGAAAAAATAGCAAAAAATGCACGCTTTTATGAACCTCTTTTAAGGGCAGGGTTTATAGAGAAGTCTAGACATCTACTCACCGCAGGTATGGATATTTCAGATGGTTTATACTGTGATACAAATAAACTTCTGGAAATCAACCACTATGGCTTTATAATATTAGAAAATATTAATGATGAAATAGGACTGAGTGGAGAAGAGTACGAAATGTTGATATCTTTTAATCCTGAGAATTTAAAGGAAATCCAAGACATAGCAAAAGAGACAAATACACCCTTAACAGT
>DQVJ01000024.1 GCA_015661795.1 Sulfurovum sp. | reverse complement strand
GGTCCTTCATCTAAGTCATTTGTCACAAAATGTGCAGTTGCACCAATGATTTTGACACCTCGTTCAAAAGCTTGTTTATAAGGATTAGCACCTATAAATGCGGGTAAAAATGAGTGGTGTATATTGATAATTTGTTGCGGGTATGCTTTTACAAACACTGGTGTGAGTATACGCATATATTTTGCAAGTACAATGTAGTCAAACTCAAATGCATCAATAATTTTCATCACATGTCCTTCATGCTCTTCACGTTGCATGCCCTCAGCGGGTATATGAAAAAAAGGAATATCAAAACGACGTACAAGTCCTTCAAGGGTATCATGGTTACCTATCACACATTCTATCTGTGCACCTAGTTCACCATCAGCATGGCGTATAAGAATATCACCTAAGGCATGAGACTCTTTTGTAACCATCAGAATGATTTTTTTGTCTTGAGGTTCTATCACACGTATTTGTGCATCTGCTGGTGTAATGGATTGAAGTGATTCAAGTAATTCTTCTACTTCAAACAGACCTGAAACAACCGTACGCATAAAAAATCGACTATGTTCTTTATCAACAAATTCACGGTTGTTATCTATATTTAAACCTCTGTCATAAAAGACTTTAGAAATTTTATATACTAAACCTTTTGCATCTTCACAATCTATAAGTACTCTTGCTCTTTTTTCCATTAACCAGAAACCTTATTTCAATTTAATTTTTTACAAAGCAACTAGTTATGCGTGTTTGCCCTGAATCTGTCCTACCTGCTAGCATAATCCGCAACAATATCACCCATTTCAGTACAAGTCATAATCTCCTTGGCATCAAAATCACCAAGGTCACCTGTACGATAACCTTCAGAAAGCGCTTTTTTAATAGCAGCATCTATTTTGTCTGCTGCTTCATTCTCACCAAATGCATAACGTAGCATCATAGATGCAGAAGAAATAGTTGCCAATGGATTAGCAATACCTTGTCCAGCTATATCTGGTGCTGAACCGTGAATAGGCTCAAACAAACCAACACCTTTTCCTGTACTGGCACTTGGAAGCAAGCCAATAGACCCAGATAACATAGATGCGGCATCAGATAATATATCTCCAAAGATATTTCCAGTGAGTATCACATCAAACTGTTTGGGATCACGTATGAGTTGCATTGCGGCATTATCCACATACATATGTGAAAGTTCAACCTCTGGATAATCTTTTGCAACTTCCTCAACAATTTCTCTCCAAAATTGGCTCACTTCAAGCACATTGGCTTTGTCTACTGAACAGATACGTTTGTTACGCTTCATAGCGATATCAAAAGCCACTACTGCAATGCGTTGTACCTCTTCACGTGTGTATATCATGGTATTGTATGCTTTATCTTCAAGCTGTTCTCTTGGTTGACCAAAATAAATACCACCTGTTAGTTCGCGAACCACCATAATATCTACGCCCTGAATGACCTCTGCTTTAAGACTAGAGGCATTAACTAGTTCATCATAGACCATTGCTGGACGCAAATTTGCAAAGGTTCCCATCTCTTTACGTAAGCCTAAGAGACCAGATTCTGGACGTAAGTGTCTTTCTAGGTTATCCCACTTTGGACCACCAATGGCTCCAAACAAAACAGCATCAGACTTTTTAACACCTTTAATCGTTTCATCTGGTAAAGGGACTCCGGTCTCATCGATAGCAGCACCACCAAGTAACATCTCTTCATATTTAAGATTAAACCCTTGCGTAATGGAAACAGCATCTAACACTTTAATAGCTTCATCAATTATTTCAGGGCCAATTCCATCACCTTTAATAACAGCAATTCTATAACTTTTACTCATTTAATGAACCCTTTTGTGCTATTTCTTTTTTGGCAAATTCTATTAATCCACCTGCATCTACCAATTCTTGCATAAATTCAGGAATAGGGGAGAATTTATAGGTTTTTGCCTGAGACACATTGATTACTTCACCTGCATCCATATCTATCCTGACAGTATCACCTTCATCTATTTCTATGGCTTCTTCCAATTCAAAAATTGGCAGCCCCATATTGAAGGCGTTTCTGTAAAAAATACGTGCAAACGTAGGTGCAATAATCGCACTTATACCTGCTGATTTAAGCGCTATAGGTGCATGTTCTCTACTTGAACCACACCCGAAGTTTTCACCTGCTACGATGATATCTCCTTTATTCATTTTAGAGACAAATTCAGGATCTGCATCTTCCATCACATGTTTAGCCAACTCAGATGGCTCAGACGTATTAAGATATCTTGCTGCAATAATCAGATCTGTATCGATATTATCACCAAATTTCCAAACTTTACCTTGCAAATTTATTTCCTTTATATAAAGGGTTTTGGCCCTTCAAAATTTTTGCGATTATAGCTTAAAAAACGAAATTTATCAAATCACATACCATTTTATAAATAGAATTTCGGTATAATCCACCTTAATTATATCTGAGGAATTTTCACCTTTTTTAATCAAAAAAACAAACTAAAATAATCGTGAATCAATACACAACACATTTGAAAACCAGTAAGATTCTAGAATCTTATTTGAATATATAAGGATAATATATGGCAGTTAAAGACAGTATGAAAAATATAGAGGCATTATTTAAAGCCAGAAAGAAAGGTGATGTTGTTACCCTTGAAAACATCGCAAAAGAGTTCAACAAACAGCCAACTGCAGCCCAAGCCAAGAAAATCCATAAATTTTCCACAGATGCCAAAACAGAGATTATTTCTGCTTCAGAGTATGCACAATTTGTAGCAAGAAAAAATGCAGATAAACGAGAAAAAGCTAGACAAAAATTTGCTGAAGGAAATAGTGAAGATGAATTTGACCTTCACAAAGAAAAAGAACTTCTTGAATGGAGCCGTTCTGATTCTCCTGTACGAATGTATTTACGCGAAATGGGGAAAATTCCACTTCTGACCAAAGAAGAAGAAGTTGACCTTTCTATGCGTATAGAAGAAGGTGAAGATATTATCATTGATGCTATCTGTTCTGTACCTTATCTTATTGGTTATATTATCAATTATAAAGACCCTTTACTTAACCGAGAACGACGGGTTAAAGAACTTTTCAAAAGCTTTGAAGATGAAAAGACATCTACTGATGATAATGCCGATGAAAATCTAGACGAAACAAATGATTCAAGTGTTCCCAAAGACGATAAAAGAGTCAAACAAGTAGTTGAAAGTTTTAAACAATTAGAAAAAGCTAAAAAAGAGTGGATGAAAGCGCGTGAAGAACTAGATACATTCCTAGAAACAGCAACAGATGATATAGCTATCTTACATGAACGCCTTAAAATTGCATATAAGAAAGAACAGCTTAAGGCCGCACTGCTCAATCTAGGACCAACATCAAAGCTTATCAATGAACTGGTTAAAGCGATGGAAACTGCACTAAAGTCTGATGATAGTTTTGATAAAGAACTTAAACGACTCGAGTACAAACTTCCACTCTTTAATGATACACTGAAAGAAAACCATATAAAAATTCTAGACAATATCATCCATATGGATAAAGATGATATCATTGATGCAGTGCCTGAAACTACGATGGTAAGTACCTATGTCGAAATCAAAAAGCTTTTTGAAACCAGAGAAGCAAGTAAAGGCAGTTTTGATCTTTCTGAAGAAAAACTTCAAGCTATCTTAGGACAAATTCGCCAAGGTAAAGCTAAAAGTGAAGTGGCTAAAACACGTATGGCAAAATCTAACCTCAGACTGGTTGTAAGTATTGCCAAACGTTACACGAATCGTGGGCTTCCTTTCCTCGATCTTATCCAAGAAGGTAACATCGGGCTGATGAAAGCTGTTGATAAATTCGAATATGAAAAAGGTTACAAGTTTTCTACCTATGCCACATGGTGGATACGTCAGGCGATTTCTCGTGCCATTGCAGATCAGGCAAGAACCATCCGTATCCCAATCCATATGATAGAAACCATTAACCGTATCAATAAAATCATAAGAAAACACCTTCAAGAAGAAGGGAAAGACCCTGATTTAGAAACAATTGCAAAAGAAGTAGGACTTTCTGTTGACAAAGTTAAAAATGTTATCAAAATCACAAAAGAACCTGTCTCACTTGAAACACCTGTAGGAGATGAAGATGATGGTAGATTTGGTGACTTCATCGAAGATAAAACAACACTTTCTCCAACGGATGTTGTTCTTAATGATGACCTTAACAATCAAATAGATGAAGTCCTAGATCAACTCAATGAAAGAGAAAAAGCAGTTATACGTATGCGTTTTGGACTATTGGAAGATGAAAGTGATAGAACACTTGAAGAGATAGGAAAAGAACTTAGCGTTACACGTGAGAGAGTAAGACAGATAGAATCATCTGCTATTAAAAAACTCAAACACCCTAAAGTAGGACGAAAACTTAAAAACTATATTGAAGAATAAGACAAAGATATGTCTGAACCTAAATTTTTTGCTCTTATCATAGGGACAGAGATACTCAACCGCCGAAGAGTAGACAAACATTTTGACTTTGTCACTCAGGCACTTATAAAAAAAGGTCATAAGCTTTCTGGATCTTTCATTATTGAAGATGATCCTGGATTGATTATCGAAACCTTAAACTATATAGCTTCTTTGGAAAACTCTATTTTATTCTCTTTTGGCGGTATAGGCTCAACTCCTGATGACTATACCCGTCAATGCTCTGCCCTTGCTTTAACGGATGGTTCATTAGTGGTACATGAAGAAGCCAAACAAATCATAGAAAAAACACTGGGTGAAAATGCCTATCCTCACCCTATCAAAATGGCTGCACTTCCAAAAAATGCGAAACTATTACACAACCCCATAAATAATATGCCTGCTTTTTCTTTGGAAGAACGCTATTTTTTTATGCCAGGATTTCCAGAAATGAGTCATCCAATGCTAGAAACAATCCTTGAAAAACTTATTCCTCTTCAAAAGACCTATTATCGCCATACACTCACTGCACACTGTAAGGAAAATGAGCTCATCGAAGTCATGGAGCAAATGCCAAAGAATGTAGAATTTTCTTCTTTACCAAAACGCCATCATGATGGATGGAGAGTTAGTATCTCTGTTGCCTCTGATGATGCATTTGTCGCACAACAGTCATTTAATATGTATCTTCATGTTCTTCAATATAAAAATATCTTTTATTCCCTTCATGATCAAGTATAACAGTGATGACATACCTAGATACCCTTAAACATCCTATCATCCGAAGACTTTCGCTCATACAGTTCATATCTTATTTTGGGACATGGTTTTCACAGGTGGCTATATTTTCTATGCTAGTCTCGTTTGGAGCAGATGAAATCACAATTGCAGTTACCGCAGCGATGGCCATGCTGCCTGCAGTGATACTTGCTCCACTTATTGGACTCATTATTGATCGTATAGACTTTAAAAAACTCATGGGGATTCTTTTACTGATTGAAATATCTATGACACTTGGATTTATCTTTATCAACTCTCTGGAGCATGCATGGATACTGATGATACTTATTTTTATTCGTTCTTCTGCTGCTTCTATGCTCTTTTCTGCAGAAATGTCCCTCTTCCCAAAACTTGTCTCAGGTGATATGCTTAAAAATACCAATGAAATACACTCCGTTATCTGGTCAATATGCTATGCACTAGGCATGGCAGTAGGAGGTATTGTCACCTATTATATAGGCTTTGACTTAGCCTTTACCATCGATGCGTTACTCTATACTATTGCAGTGATACTACTCATCGGACTTCATATCTCCATACAAAAAGTAACGCATACAGAATCAAATTTTAAGATGATAAAAGATGGATTTCATTATCTTAAATCACAAAAAAAAATACTTCATCTCATTCTCCTTCATGCATCTATAGGGCTCACATCATTTGATGCACTCATTACGCTATTGGCTGATTTCACATATAAAGAGATTATTGCAGTGCCACTTGCCATAGGATGGATGAATGCTACTAGAGCAATAGGTCTCATAATAGGACCTTTTGTCATCAGTAAAATGATTTCCAAACACAATCTACACTACTTTTTTATCTTACAGGGTTTGGCCATTATGTTATGGTCAACCTTAGAATACAACTTTTACTTTGCTCTCATAGGACTCTTTATCACAGGCTTCTTCATCACTACATTATGGTCATACACGTATCTGCTTATTCAAGAAGAGACAGACCCTAAATATATGGGAAGAGTTATATCTTATAACGATATGTTTTTCATGCTCTCCAATGTTGCCACGGCACTCTTCATAGGTTATGCTGTAAAATGGGGTCTCTCACTAGAGAACATCACCTTTACGCTAGGTTTTGGATTTTTAGTGGTTGCAGGGTATTATCTTTGGTTTAAAAGGCACTATATCCATGTCAATTAAGCCACGAAATATCTGTTATGTTTGTTATAGACCCCAAACATCTTGTATGTGTAACTATATTGCACCCATAGAAACCAAAACACATTTTGTGATTCTCATGCACCCCAAAGAATTCAGAAAAACGAAAAATGGCACAGGTCATTTTACAAACTTGTCTTTAAAAAACTGTATCTTACATGTGGGGATTGATTTTACACAAAATGAAAATATCTGTGCACTTATAAAGAATCCTGACAATAATTGTTATGTAGTGTATCCATCACATAACAGTATTGATTTAAATACGACAAATATAGCAAAAGAAAACAAAACTACTGTACTGTTTCTTATAGATGCTACCTGGCCTTGTTCACGAGCAATGCTCAAAGCAAGCCCCATAATAGATTCACTTCCCAAAGTAAGTTTTACACATACTGTCAATTCAAAATTTATTTTTAAAGAGCAACCTAAAGAGTATTGTCTAAGTACCATAGAATCTACACTTTGTGTGTTAGAACTTCTTAATATGCATCATATAGAATATATTGAGAAGGAAACATTAAAACAGTTTTTGACACCGTTTCATAAAATGGTTGAATATCAAGTCTCTTATACTTCATAAATATTAAACACTCTATATATTTTTCCCAATTAGAGTAATAATATCTTTGATTTCATTCTTTGGTACTTTACCGAATTTCTTATAAATCAACTTTCCTTTTTTATCAAAAACCAAGATATCTGAATTGTCATCTGCCAAACCCCATTGTTTTACCAGAATTTTCTTTTTATCTTTTACATATATAGTATCTGGGAATTCTTTTTGTTTTGCTTTTAATTTGCTTTCTATCAACGCATTAGGTAGCCATGTAGCAGCAAGATTGATGATAGCTACAGAAGCATATTTTTTTCTATCAAAATGACGTTTTTTTAATGCTGCACTTAATGCATTGTTATCATCTTTCTTATCGGGGTCAACATAAAATACAACATGCACTTTGCCTTTTAAGTCAGAAGAATACCATGCCGTGCCATCCGTTTTACCACCATTATCACCACTTATGATGACACTATTTGGTACTTTTCCTATTTCTATAGCCATTGCATGCACAACAAGCACTAAAAAACCTAAAATTATTTTTTTCATTGTTCCTCCTTGATTAAAAATGTATCTTGTAGATAGTACCCTAATTTGATGAACTATTTATGAATTTTATGCTACTATTACCAAAAATTTAACCAATGGAGACACCCTATGGATATCACTAAAATCGGTCATGGCGAAAACCCAGATGCAGTCAAAGCAATCATTGAAGTACCACTTAATTCAGCAATTAAATATGAAATAGACAAAGAATCAGGTGCAGTAGAAGTCGACAGAGTGCTCTACTCTTCTATGCATTATCCTGCAAACTACGGTTTTGTTGCCAATACACTTTCAGATGATGGTGATCCAGCGGATATACTTGTCCTCTGTGATTACCCTCTTCAAGCAGGTTCATATATAAAATGTAGACTTGTAGGTGTACTTATGACAGAAGATGAGTCAGGTGGAGATGAAAAACTTATTGCAGTGCCTACTGTAAAAATAGACCCAACATATGCAAATATTAATGACCTAGGCGATGTACCAGAACATACACTCAACCGTATCAAAAACTTTTTTGAGACCTACAAAATGCTCGAACCTAACAAATGGGTAAAAGTAGCTGGATTTAAAGATAAAAAAGCAGCAACTGAGATCTTAGAAAAAGCCATTAAAAACTATACATAAAAAGTGATAAGCAAATGACAATATTTTGTCATTTGTAACTAGAACCCTAGCTCTCTCTTTCTATTATCTAAATAATTGTTAACACCTTCAACAACCCCTTTAGCTATCTCATTCTGATAATTTGAGCTAAAAAGTCTCTGACGTTCTTTATCATTAGTGATATACCCTACTTCAATGAGTATCGATGGTCGGCTGGCACCTACAAGTATCCAAAATGGTGCAGGTCTGACACCTCCGTCTTTTACATTCTTGTACTCACTCTTTAGATTTTTCACAATATTTTGTTGTACATCAATTGCCAATTTATGTGACTGTATAATTTTGGGTCCATTCAGTACTGAATCAATAATCACATCTTGACTCAATTTATCCGTACCTTGAAGTACAGATGCATTTTCTCTTGCAGCAATGGCTTGAGACTTAGCATCTCTTGTTTTTTGCAAAAAATAGGTCTCTACCCCTTCTACATGGTTGAATTTCTTTTTATTGCCTATAGCATTTGCATGTATAGAAATGAATACTTTTGCATCTTTTCTATCTGCAACTCTTGTTCGTTGACCAAGTTTTAAAAACCTGTCACTGTTTCTTGTTAAATAAACTCTATATCCCTCACTTTTCAGTTTGCTATAAAGCTTTTTACTAATTTGTAAAACTAAATCTTTTTCTAACTTACCTTCTGCTGTGGCTCCTCCATCGTGACCACCATGTCCAGCATCAATGACAATCAGGCTCTCGGATCTATCTATACCTGGTCCAACACATGATGAAAAGAACAAAATTAAGCTTAGTCCAATAATTATTTTTTGCATTTTATTCCTCATTAAAAATCAATTTCTTTTTTTCTGTTATCTAAATAATTATCCACACCTTCTGCAATGCCTTTTGCAATCAACTTTTGATAAGCCGGCGAAAAAAGTCTTTTACGCTCTTTGGGATGGGATATGTATCCAACTTCAACAAGTATAGAGGGTCTGCTTGCACCTACAAGTACCCAAAAAGGTGCATGTCTTACCCCACCATCTCTAACTCCCTTATATTTACTGCGTAAATTTGTAATAATTCTTCTTTGAACATCTATGGCTAATTTATTTGACTGTACGATTTTGGGTCCAGACAATACAGAGTCGATAATCACATTACGACTGAGCTTTGTTGTCCCTTTCAATACTGATTTGTTTTCTCTTGCAGCAATACGCTGAGATTTTGCATCTCTGGTATTTTGGAGAAAAAATGTTTCCACCCCATGAATTTTATGTCTATTTTTTTTAGCCACTGCATTGGCATGGATTGATAAAAACAGAACTGCTTTTTTTCTATCTGCAAACTTAGTCCGTTGTCGTAATTTCAAAAAACGATCTTTTTTCCGTGTCATATACACTGGATGACCTCTTTTTTTGAGTTCTTTTTCAATTCTTTTGGCTATTTGTAAAACAAGATCTTTTTCCCTTTTACCTCCACCAATTGCACCAGTATCATGTCCTCCATGCCCTGCATCTATGACTATTAATTCATGTTTTCTTACATTGCTAGGTGTAGAAATTTTTTTAACTTTCTTTTTCTTTACTTTTACTTTAGTCTGTTTCT
>DQVJ01000151.1 GCA_015661795.1 Sulfurovum sp. | reverse complement strand
TGAAATAAGAAAAATTGTTTTACTGGTCTGAAAAATGGGGAGCATTATAAAATCACTCAAGGGCATAAACTGACACAGACACTTGGGTTAAAACCTTTAGTAGATAACAAAACTTTTCCCTCCGCATATGAGGCACACATTAATGATGTCATCCTCAATCACAATGCACTTATGCTATTTTTCGAAAAATTTACCCAAACAAAGTCATAACAACTTTTTAATGCTGGAATATTCTATACCCTTCTCCATATATATTCTCAAACAACGGTTCAGCTAACTTTTTTCTTAACCTTTTAATAAGGTGACTTAATGCACTTCGTGTATCTTTTGTATAATCATTTCGCCAGATATCATGCTCTATATTTTCATAGGTTACTATTTTATTCGCTTGGGTGATGAGTAATTCAAGAAAGAGTATTTCACGTTTGGTAAGTGAAATATTTTCACCTTCAAAATAAAGTCTTTTTTCTTCTTTTTGCCATATATATGAATTTGATAGTGGTATAGTCTGAGTATCATCTTCAGAACACCTTTGACACATTTTTTCTACAACTGCAAGTAATTTCTTGTAAGGTACTGGTTTTACCAAATAATCAGTTAAACCTAGCCTCACTGCCTTAAACAACTTCTCTTGATCAGAATATGCACTTAGTACAACTATAGGAATTTGAGTATCTGTCTCACGTATCTTCTCAACAACAGCTAAGCCATTTAATTTTGGTAAGTTAATGTCGATGATAAGCATATGTGGCTTATGTTGTGTATAAAGTTCTAATGCTTCTAGCCCATGTTTTGCCTCATATATCATTTTAAATTTAGGTTTTAGAACACGGACGAACTGTTCACGTAAAGATTCATCATCTTCTACATAGAGTAAGGTATATTTATGCATTTTCTTCTCTCTTTAATACTATTACCACACAACATCCATCTAAAGTATTTGATAGTGACAATTTGCCTTGCATATTATTTTCTATAATAAGTTTAGAAATATAAAGCCCTAAACCGACATTAGGCATAGCTTTTTTTGTACTAAAATTAACTTCAAATACTTTATCTAAACTCTCCTCTTCTATCCCTCCTGCATTGTCTATGATTTCAATATATATATGATTCTCTTTAGAAAAAATGTTTATCTTTATAAAAGGGTCTTCCCCTTCATTTAATTTATGTGCATCATGGGCATTGTTAATAATGTTTAAAATCACTTGTTGTAATTCATTGAAGCAGCCATATGTCCGTATGCTTTCGCCCTCAATCTCCAATGATATGTCATCTGTTACAAGGTCATCCAAATGTAAATTTATGACAGATTTCACTTTTTCCAAAACATCATAAGAAATCTCTTTCTTATCTACCTTATAAAAGTTTTGAAAGTCATCTATAGTTTGGGACATATATTGAATAATAGCAGAATTTTTTGCAATAAAAAGTTTTAAAAAATCTGTATTAATTTTCTTCTCATCATACTCAGTTTCAAGTAGTTCAATATTAATATGCAGAGAACTTAAGGGTCGTCTCCATTGATGAGCTATAGAGCCTAACATCTCACCCATTGCTGCTAGTTTTGTTTTTTCAATAAGCATCATATCTTTGTCATATAATTCTTTTATCTTTGTTGAAATTGTCTCTTCTAGGTTTTGGTTGAGTTTTAACAAAGATTTTTCTGCGTTCTCTCTTCTTTTTATCTCTTTTGAAAGTCTCTTGATCCAATAAAAGCTGATAAACAAAATAGTCAATAAGCCCAGTACAATTTGAAAAAACAGTGCATAATCAAAGCCCTTTTCCACACGTACTGAAATCCATTTATGGGTAATATTCCGAAATTCTTGTGGAGGAATAGTCTCAATCACTTTGTTGATGATACTATGCAGTATTGGCTCATTCTTACGTATAGCAAAACCTGCCAAAATAGGTTTATGATTGAGCTTTTCCATAATTTTTAATTCATTGCTATAAAACTTTAAAATATAATAGGCTAGAGAATACGTTTCATCTGCATAAGCATACACCGTACCCTCTACAACCATTTTAAGCCCTTCTTTCACAGAGTTTACCATCACATACTTCGCCTCAGGAAATTTACGTTTAATGAAAGTATTTACACTTTTCTGTCCATTAAAAAGTGCAATTTTTTTACCCTTTAGTTCTGAAATATCATTAATGAGTGGCTCTTTTATCTTTATTGCAAGTCCAAAATAGCCCAGCAAAAATTTTTTTGATGGATCAATATGTGTGTGATTGTTAGGAGAGATGACCACCAATCCAGAAATATCTACTTCATTATTTTTTGAAAGTTCTATACACTCTTCCCAAGATTTTGTATGTATGGTTCGAAAAGGGATACGTAACTTCTTTTCTATCAGTGCAACCGTATCAGGGAAAATACCCACATCTTTACCATTTTCTACATCAAATAACGGAAGACCTTTAGAATTAAAACAAATGGTAATTTCTTTTTTAGCATCAATATACTTCTGTTCAATTACAGTAAGAGAAAGCTTATCATTTGTATGAAGAATGCACACGAAAGAAAAGAAGATTAATATTAAACGTATCATTGTAGGAAATTTTATCATATTTATATAATAAAAGTGAATATAGTTACATTGAC
>DQVJ01000184.1 GCA_015661795.1 Sulfurovum sp. | reverse complement strand
TTTCCTAAATCAAATATGTATTCTAATTTATCATTAGGGTCAGGAAAGAGATCAAAGTCTTCTTTGTATTTTGCTATTGTTTCTTCTATAGTCATCATTTATCCTTCATTTGTATTGGATGCATAAAATACCTCTTCAAAAGCGGTTTTTATACGTTCTTGGGCTCGGGTGTCTTTTACCTGTTCTATCAAAGTATTGGCAAAAGCAATCACAAGTATTTTTCTGGCTTCTAGATGGCTAATACCACGACTTTGTAGGTAAAAGAGCTGTTTTTCATCTAACTGACCAGTGGTTGCACCATGGGAGGCTTCTAACTCATCTATATAGATTTCCAGCTGAGGCTTAGATACCATATAGGCTTTTTCATGCAGTAAGATCGATTTTGCATTCTGCTCAGCTTTTGTAAACTTGGCAGAATGTTCTACACGAATCAGTGCGTCAAAAATCCCTCTGGCTTGTCCATCTAAAATATTTTTAGCTTCTTGCTTTGAGGTGGAATACTCGCCTTGGTGTATAATCTGTGAGACTGTACCACGTTTAGAGTCTTCATTAAGGTAGAGGAGGTGTCCCGCATCTATATGGGCATGTTCTGCAAGTTCTACTTTAAGTAACTGTAAAGCCTGGTCTCCTCCAAAGTCAAAACTTTTTAACATCATATGGGCATTTTTTGCTACATTGATTTTATGAGAGGCTACCATACTATATTGTGCATCTTTCATTGTTTGCAGTTTTACAAGTCTTAGAGTAGAGTCTTGGGCTACATGTATATCATATCCATAAAGTACCAGTGTATTACTTATGTCTTCACTTACAAAGCTTTCATGTACTGTTGCATGACGATTGGCTTGGTTGGAAAGTACGATACGGTAATGTATCAATGTATCACTTTTTGTAAAGTGATGTTCAATCTCAACATCTGTATCACCATCTATTTCTATTTTGATAATACGGTGTGAAAGCAGGTGCCCTACAAAATAGAGCGGATCAAAATGCATGATATCTAACTGCTTACAGGTCTCATAGTTTATACGTAACCCTTGAGGGATAGTCACTACGATACCGTCAACTATTTTAACCTTATCACCTTCTTCTATCGTTTGGGGGATATATTCAAGTGTATTATACTCTTGATTCAATATCTTATCTACATCAAAATAGTGATACTCTTCTGTTTTTTTATGAGGCAATCCCAGTGTTGTAAAGCGTTGAACAAATGCTTCCCTTCCACTGGAATTTAAAAGTTTTGCGACTTCTTTTGCATCGGCATTTTTTAGGTTAGAGAGATTCATTAGTCCTCCTCTATGCCATCATATCCATGCTCTTCTAAGTATGGTACAAGCTCTGGTCCAGCTGTTTTGATGACTTTACCATCTTTAAGTACATGAATATAGTCTGGTTCAATGTAGTCAAGGATTCTTGAGTAGTGTGTAATCACAAGGAAAGTACGTTTTCCATCTTTCATCTTGTTAATCCCTTCTGATACGGCTCTTAGTGCATCGATATCTAGACCAGAATCAATTTCATCCAATATGATGACCTCTGGCTCCAAAATAAGCATTTGAAGGATTTCATTACGTTTTTTCTCTCCACCGGAAAACCCTTCGTTCAATGAACGGCTTATCATGTCAGATTTCATACCAAGCATTTCAAGGTGCTTTTTCATTTCTCTTAGAAACTCAGCAGCATTTAATTCATCTTTACCTTCATGCTTAAGTTTTGCATTGAGTGCAGTTCTTAAAAAGTAAGCATTGTTGACCCCTGGTATTTCTACAGGATGCTGAAAACTTAAGAAAATACCTTCGAGTGCTCTCTCTTCAGATTCCATATCTAAAATACTTTTCCCTTTATAGGTGATATCTCCACCAAGTACTTCAATGTCATAATGACCCACAATAGCTTTTGAAAGTGTTGATTTACCTGCACCATTTGGCCCCATAATGGCATGTACTTTTCCTGCTTCTAACTCCAGGTTAAGACCTTTAAGTATCTGCTTGTCACCTATCTTTGCTTGTAAATTCTCTATTTTCATCGTTGTACTCATCCTACGCTTCCTTCTAATGTTAATTCTAATAATGCTTTGGCTTCAACTGCATACTCCATAGGGAGCTGGCTAAAGACTTGTTTACAAAAACCGTGGACTATCATAGACACGGCATCTTCTTCTGTAATACCTCTTTGACGTAAGTAAAAAAGTTGTTCATCTGATATCTTTGAAGTGGTTGCTTCATGTTCTACTTGCCCTTGTGTGTCTTTAGACTCAAGGTAAGGAAAAGTATGTGCGCCACATTCAGATCCAATAAGTAGTGAATCACACTCAGAGTAGTTTCTAGCTCCCACTGCAGAGTTGGCTATTTTGACCAGTCCTCGATAGGTATTTTGACCTTTCATAGCCGAGATACCTTTTGAGATGATAGTAGACTTGGTATTTTTACCAATGTGTATCATTTTCGTCCCCGTGTCAGCTTGTTGGGCTAGGGTAGTGACTGCAACCGAGTAAAACTCACCTACAGAGTTGTCACCTTTTAGGATACAAGATGGGTATTTCCATGTAATGGCAGAACCTGTTTCAACTTGTGTCCAAGAGACTTTTGCATTTTCTCCTTCACAGATGGCACGTTTGGTAACAAAGTTATAAATACCACCTTTACCAGTTTCATCCCCTGGATACCAGTTTTGAATGGTAGAATATTTGATTTCTGCATCTTTTAAGATGATGAGCTCCACTACAGCAGCATGAAGTTGGTGTTCATCACGTGTAGGGGCTGAACACCCTTCATTGTAAGAAACATGACTTCCTTCATCTGCGATGATAAGTGTACGTTCAAACTGCCCAGTGTTTATGGCATTGATTCTAAAGTATGTAGAAAGTTCCATAGGACAACGTACACCTTTTGGGATGTAGACAAAGGTTCCATCTGTAAATACAGCTGAGTTGAGTGCTGCAAAGTAGTTGTCTGCCATGGGTACTACGGAAAACATATATTTTTTTACAAGTTCTGGGTAGTCACGAATCGCTTCTGAGATAGAACAAAAGATAACCCCATGTTTTTCAAGCTCTTCAGAGTATGTAGTCTTCACTGAAACAGAATCTACAACAGCATCTACAGCTACTTTTACACCTGCGAGTTGTTTTTGTTCATCTAGGGAAATACCCAGTTTTTCATAGGCTTCCAATATCTTAGGATCTACTTCATCTAAACTGTCCAGCTGTTCTTTAGGTGCTGAAAAGTATGAGATAGACTGATAATCTATGGGCTCATAGGTTAAGTGCGCCCAGTGAGGCTCAGTCATGGTTTTCCATTTTTTAAGTGCTTTAAGCCGTAGCTCAAGCATCCACTCTGGTTCTTCTTTTTTCTTGGAGATGAATGCGATAGTACTTTCATCTAGTCCTGGTGGTACGGTTTCGGTTTCTATGTCTATCTCAAAACCGAGTGCATACTCGCCTGAGACAGCTTTGTCTAACTCTTCTGTTGCCATTTATTAATCCTTTACACGTATTATACTCATAATTAGGAGTATTTTTATCTTAATTCATTTTAGATTGACTGTGTGTAGTATCTGTGTAATAACATAGAACAGATAAAACAATGCTTTGAGAACCTTTTATTTGTACTAATTTACACTTTTTGAC
>DQVJ01000293.1 GCA_015661795.1 Sulfurovum sp. | reverse complement strand
CTAAGAAACAAGGGGTTGAGTTGATTAAACCTACTGCCATTATTTCAAATGCAAGTAGAGTAAATCAATCGGTTCAACTCTGTACGCTTGACAGTGTAGAAAAGAAGGCTTTGGATGCATTAAAGCCGGCTATTCTTGTTTTTGGTGAGGTTGTAAACTATACACAAGTTTTAAATGCTACCTATGCAACTACTGCAGTATCTTAAAAAATACTTGTCAGTAGATTACTTCTTCTCTTGACTCTTCTTCGCATCAGTAATAAACTGTTCAAAGTTTGCTACATAGTTGTCAAAGTTTTCTTCTAGCATGTATTTGTACTGATTGGCAAAAAAATCTATAACTTCGTCTTTTTCTGCTTTCATATCTTCTGCATTTTTAAACCCCATGGCGGTTATCCATGCGTTAAAACGTGAAGATGCAAACATGAGAGAGTTAGTCGCATCTGCAGGAGGACATGTTTCATTTATGTGACTGTTTGCAAGTTGTATGTGTGTATCTGCACGTTTGTAGAAGTTTCCATCTATGGGTGTTTTTTTGGCTGTATTATTTTCGGTGTTTTGTGTTTCTGACATAAGACTTGTTCCTTTTGATTATAACCCTTTTGTTTCATAGGGTTAGTACTTTATTTACGTATTGTACATTTATTTTGGTATAATTCCAAAAACAAATAGAAAATAAAAATAGAAGTATGAAAATAAAAAACATGACACATATAGTATTAGCCTTACTGTTTTTATTTGCATACCAAGTCAATACTGTACACTCAAGCCAGCACTTTCTTGAAGAGTTAGGCTGTACACTTTGTGAAGCATCTCCACAGCTAGATGCCAAGACCCATGAGAGTAGTGTTCCTGTTCATGTAGATCTTACATCTTTAGAGCTTACATCTTTAGAGGTAACTAAAGTAGAGCAGGTAGTTAACCGTAAAAAACCTATAGCGAAGCAACTACCTTTAGTTAGAAGAGCAGATTTTACAAGCCTACAAACCTTTGTTGTGTCACCTATACCTTTAGGATATTACTCTCACGCTCCTCCCCACACTTTTTCATAAATACAATAATCTTTCAAAAACAGCTAATAAGAAAAATATAGGTATTACATTGTAATACCCTTTTGATAATAAGGATAATTATGAAAAAAATATGGATAGTAAGTGCAGCAGCGGCTGCAGTGATAATGACAGGATGTGGCAGTAGCAATAACGATAAATCAGCAGGTGGATTGGATTTACCAGACGGTAAGACAATGATATTTTTTGATAATGTGAGTTCAAAGCAGTATATGTACAACACAGATACAGATAAGTATGAAGATATGAACATAGAGGGTAAAAACTACGATATGCGTGGTAAAAATGGAAAACTTGTTGTTTGGAATCATAAAACATCAGCAGGTATGGACCAAAAAATTGTAATGTTAGATGATGCTTTCCATATCAATGAGGGGAATTTAACCCATACTGACTTTCACTATCTCGGACATTTCCATACAGAGGATGATAAGCAAGTATTTGCAGCACATAGTAATAGTGAGTTTGACCCTGCCGTTGCGAGTGCTAAGAAAAAGGGAGCTTTAAAAGCATTTAATAAGTACCTTATCGAGCAAGAAGAAATTAAACAAGAGATAGCCGAGGCTCTTCCAAGTGGTGAAGAACTGTGTAACTACTTTGTTTTTGACCATGAAGAGCATGGCGACCATAATGCAACAGAAGAGGAAGCTATACCTCATATAGCTCTAAGCAAGTCAGGTAAAGTTTATATTTTTGAAGAGAAGGAAGATGGGCTGGTTTCGTCTCAGGCTGTATTTGGTCTTGATGGCGTGACAAGTTGTGAAGAAGATAAGAGTTCAATAATTAAAAATGATGATCATGGCGTACTTATCTTTAGTGCCCAGTCACAAAAGCTTTATTTGGTTGATTCACATGGTGATGACTTCCATCAGCATAGCTCATGGACAGCAAGTAAATTTTTACCAACAGGATTTACCCCAACAGGATTAGCTGGAATTGGCGAAGGTGAGCATAAGCATGAGAATAATGACTAAAAATTATTTATCTGTAAGTGTATGTGTACTGCTTGTGTGTAGCCCTGCCATGGCAGATGAGGTGGAACTAGGAGAGATAACTGTGGATGCACATAGTATCCACCTTAAAGAAGATGAAGTCTCTTATAACACTTCTTACTCCACTGACACTCTAGCCAATCACGCTTCAGGTGAGACGCTGGGGGATTACCTCTCTAACCAACTTGGCGTTGATAGTGCTAGCTATGGCCCTGCTGTAGGTAGACCCACGGTACGTGGTATGGATGGGTATCGTGTGGGAATCGCTCAAGGGGGCATTACGTTAAATGACCTCTCAGCGATGAGTCAAGACCATGCAGTAGGTCTCAATGCCAGAATGGCAGAACGTATAGAAATGGTCAAAGGACCAGCGTCCTTACTGTATGGCTCATACAGTGGCGGTGTCATACGTACACTTGGAGAAGAGCATGAGGCAAAGATGCCTAAAAAAGGCTTGTCTTTGGATACCTCTGTGTCCACAAGTTCAAATACAGGTTTTGGAACGACAAGCATCAAGGGCGCGTATGCTCTAGATGAATATTCAGTAAACTTGAACTACTATCGTAATGAAGCAGATAATTTTAAAAGTAATGGAGAAGTTGTACCTCATTCAGATACTTTTAGTGAACAATTTCATGGAGTGCTGGGCTGGAAAATATCACCAGTACATACAATCAAACTCTATGCTGATACAATGGATAAAGAGTATGGTGTACCAAATAGAACAAGAGAACGCACAGATATTATTATGGATCAACAGCGTTATGGGGTTGTTTTGCACAGTGAATCAATAGGGAAGATAAAAAATGTGATTACTGAGTACCAATATAGTGACTATACGCACTTCGAACGTGAAGGTGGACGTTATGATGGTCTTTTTGATCAGCAACAGCAAAGCTTAAGTACTCAGTTTGACTATAGGCTTGCAGAGAATACAGATGCAAATTTTCGTTTGGAGTGGGTAGATAATACACTTCAAGTGTGTCATGAACATGGTAAGTGTAGAGAATTTGAAGATGCTGTAAGAACGAGTGCAGAAGATGGTCTATCTTTGTTAAATTATTATAATAATAGTGGAATAGCGTATTCACATGGGCATCCTATGCCAGATACGGACGAACAAAAACTTCTAATGGCACTCAATCTCAAACACTATTTAGGTGAGACTGATGAGATAAGTCTCGCTACGAATATCGTAGCGAGAAAGCTCATGGCAGACCCAGTCAACATGCAAGAGACTTGGCTCATGCACCAGCGTGTAGATAGTGACTACTATGATGATGATACTGATGTAGCAATGAGTCTCTCTTTGGGCTGGTGGCATAGTTGGAATGAAGCGTTTGAAACTCAGGCTTCATTAGCGTATATGCAGCGTTTACCATCTTCACAAGAATTATTTTGGAATGGGTTTCACCATGCTACAGAGAGTTATATCTATGGAAACAGAGACCTAGATAAAGAGACATCCGTTAACTTTGATGTAGATGCTATCTATAAACATACTGATAATTTTTCATCAAGAGTTAGCCTCTACTATTATGACTTTAAAAACTATATTTACCAATCACCAATGGTAGACGGAAGTGGCAATGCAATACTTGATCCATTTCATATTAGTCCAGTATGGGAAATCTTGGGTGCAAGTGCTAAGGTCTATGGTTTAGGGATAGAAGAGAAGTACAAGAAGACACTTGGACAGCATGCTTTGACCTTTTCAGCTCAGTTTAATGTCATGAAAGGTGAGCTTGACAATGGTGGGTACATCCCAAGAATGTCTCCCTATAATGCTACATTTTGTTTAGAGCATGATCACAAGGGCTTACATAGTGAATTGACCTATAAATGGGTGGATAAAAGTCGTAATGTCGCAGAGAATGAAACATCAACTGATGGATATAAACTATTGAATTTTTCTGCAAAATATCACTATGAACTTGCTCATGGATCTCTTGAGTTTTGGCTTAAAGCTTATAATTTGACAGATGATGTGGCTACAAATCACATTTCATTCCTTAAAGAAACTGCACCTTTACCAGGGAGGTCAGTGACTCTAGGGTTTGACTATATATTTTAAGGAGAGGGTGGAGTCATCCGCCTTTTTGTTTACAATATCTTCTTCTTTTTAGGTACAATACAAAAAAATCATTACATTGGAATACACCATGACAAACGCAGACAAACTCAAAAACCTTTTAGAACTAGAGCTCATCCCTGATCTTGAAGCAGCAATAGATGAATTATTTTCTACTATAGATAAAGCGAAAATGGCTTCTATAGCACAAAAAGAAGACCTTGAAGAGATGCGTGAGATGCGTACTGAATGTTTTGCCATCGTTGAAGAGTTAGGGCGTGATGAACTCTCATCAGAAGAAGTAGATGAGCTTCTTGCAGAACTTATAGATATGAAAACAAAAGAATAGATAGTAGCCTTCAAGTATCACATATTTTTTCCTTTAAGAAGATTTTTAACTTATTTATACTATATTGACATTATCAAACCTCTCGGGGCGCTGACATCTTTGTAAGAGGATG
>DQVJ01000082.1 GCA_015661795.1 Sulfurovum sp. | reverse complement strand
TTATGATGGTCTATGATTTCAATATCATATTTTTCAAGTAGTGTTTCATCATCTATAGTCAGCTCTACTGCATAAAACTGCTTCTCTTTAAACGCTTCAAGTTTCTCACTATAATCACTAAGCTTTGCACCCCACTTTTGACTCTCGTCAATATATGTAATATTCTCAGCATCCAATACATCTCTAATGGTTATCATCTCCAGATCATGACCACCTAGTAAAAATATTACATTTTCTTTATTGAATTTCATTTTTCTATCCTTTTATAAAGAAAATAGTCTACCGATCAAAACAAAAAGTTCACTTGCTGTAACGATCAATTCGCCACCCTCTTTTATATCTTGCATTACGGGTCTGAGTTTTGCCAGTTTTAATTTTGACTCTGGTCTCTTTGTATTTGAATGAATTATCTCTTCGGATCTTTTTTCCGCATGTTTTAGGGAAGCAGAATACAAAATATCATAGATAGCTTTCATTCTTTCATCCTTAATGAGTTCATCTTTATTGTCTATAGAAAGATAGATCTTTTCCTGTGCTCTTGTCAGCAAGACATACATCTGTCTGTAAATAATTTCATTCTGATATTTAAAGTTGTTTTGAATAAACCGTCCAAAATTATGAATGATCACATTTTGAGCTTCTAAACCTTTTACCGACTGCATAGTCATTGCTTTTATATACCCCCCAACCCCTAGAGATTTGATAAGACTTTGAATTGATTCTAAAGACTTTTTAGTATAAGCAAGCACTACACTTTCTTCATCTTTTGGCAAAGTAAGCAACAATTTTTTAAGGGCAGTAAACTGGTCCCATTGCCCTAATTCAAGAACACCATCTTCAAGTACCATATTGATATCTTTTGTAAAGCCGTTCTGAAGATAATATGAACGCTTATAGTAATCATTTAAAGACGTATCATAAGCGAGTACCTCAAAGGCTGTATGAGCAATATTGGAAGGCGTTCTATAAACATTTTTAAGGTTTTTTACTCTCCCTCTCATACTTAGTTTCTCAAATTTTGGATGGTGAAACACTTCTGCAATACTTTGCATTGTGTAAGGATAAAAACGCTGTGCTTCATCAATAAAGAAGATACAGTCTTTTATCTCCTCATACATAATACGCATAAACCCAGCAGGCATATCTTGTGTTTCATCGCATAAAAAATAGTCTATAGGCTTTTGCTGAAGTCTTGCATGAAGTTTTTCCCTAAACTCCTTTAACGCAGCATCCGTTTCAAAAAGTGTATACTTTTCATCAATAGTCAAACTCTTGTTTATACCTGCTTTTTCATAATCAAATCCAATACGATCTATCAACTCCATAATGGACAAGATAGCAATAGTATTTTTTTTAAACTTCTCGCCAAAACTCTTTTTAGTCGCTTCTGCCAAATTCCGGTTAAAACAAACAATTAAAAACTTTTCACTTTTGTCTTCCAATATTCGGTTATTGACAAAATTGGTTAAAATAACAGTTTTTCCTGTACCGGCAACACCACGTATTATTCTAAACCCTCCCGTATATCCATTAAGAATACTAAGTTGTTTTTGATCAAAATAAAGTATCTCATTTTTAGTAATAACTGGAATGATCTTCTCTTGATTATTCTTGAATTTGTCTGTAGGTACCAAAAGTGAAGCAATCTTTAAAAAAGTTTTTTTATTGGGAATAACCGAGTTACTTGCATTAAAAAATCGTTTAAAAATATCTTTATCTACCAGGTGGTCTTTGAAAAATGTATGGTTTCTATAGTTTTCATAATAAGGGTATTTCTTGAAAAAGATATCTCCCTCTGCTAGAGTGATCTCAGGAAAGATCACTCTATATTCTATATTGATAGGTATCATGTCAAATTTTCTTTTGAGTGTAGAGAGTAGAATATCTTGATACATATTTGCCTGATCAAATGGATTGTTTTGAGAATCAATATGTGCTAAACTCGCCCAATTTTTCACTTCAATAGCATAGAGCCCAAGTACAGGATGAAGCAATAACAGATCAACCTCTCTGGAACCATTAATGTCTTTCAGTGTAGATTTAGGTATAAGAAAATAATTCTCTTCTTCCTTTTCATTTACATTAAGCAGTTTCGCAATCGCTGCTAAAACTTCTGCTTCTCCCGCATTGCCTTTGTATATCTTTGAAAAAATATTTAAAAAATTCATTATTCTACCCCTCTCTAATTTAAATGAAAAAAATTCCGAACCAAATTCTGGAACGTAGTCACATTGACCTGTGTTTCATGGTAAACCGCAACACCCGCAAGTCTAGCACGTCTTAGTGTTGAATGTCTGAAGTTACTTGATGCTTTGGTATTCATGTATGTTTCTTTATCTTTGGATGAAATGTTTGCAATGATGGCTTTAGACGCTTTTCCAAAATAATCAATAATGGCATCATATTTGTATACAAACGCTAAACCTTCTAAGTGTTGTGAAAACTTACACTCCACAGTGTAAATACGGTTGTTGTGCATGATGAGTATATCGAACTCGTTCATCACTCTTTTTTGATCTTCGGGTTCTAGTTTCCTGTCATCAAAGTCTATTTTGACTTCCATCAAAATATCATCAGGATTGAGTGCTTCACAAAGCCAAAAAATGTACTCTTCAAATAAATCACCTTGAAGTACTTTTTGCTGAGATCGGATAAGGTTATGACTGCTATCTACTATCTTCAGACTATGTAAAGTCTCTAGTGTGTCTTTAGACATAGAAAAGTCAAAGTCATAAGCGTGTCCTAGTGACTTACACACTAAAGCATTACGTACTTTTTTAAACAAAGCTTCTTTTTTGTAGAGTTCAAAAATATATTTCTTTCTTTCAGAAAGATCTGCTTTTGTTTGCTTAGAAACAATCTCATAATCCAACATAGTCAAATAACTCTCAATGTCTATTTTACTAGAGAGTTGTGTCGTTTCCATACTTCCATCTGGCTCAATGATATGTAAGTCATTGTCAAAATGGTCATAGCTGAGTATTTTACCGCCTTCTTTACGAACGAGATCACTTAGTA
>DQVJ01000054.1 GCA_015661795.1 Sulfurovum sp. | reverse complement strand
TTAAGCATACCTTTTATTTTAATTGGTATAGTGTGGATAATATGGGCATTTATAAATAAAAATAAGGCAAGTCAAAAATAAAGGTCTTTTATGACTCAAGTAATGATAGAGAAATATGCTTTGGGCATAGATATTGGTTCTACTACTGTCAAATATGTAGTGTGTGACAGTCACTTTAATATTTGCGCCAAAGCATATACTGCACACGATACCAAACAAGCACCTACCCTTTTACGTCTTTTAGAAGAACTCTCCCAAACACACCCCGATATTTATAATAAAATAGATAAAGTCTATATCACTGGTTCTGGCGCATCACGCATTGCGCCAACCATCAATGCACGTTTTGTACAAGAGGTAAATGCTGTCGTGCTGGCTGTTGAACATAACCACCCAGACGTAAGAGCCGTTGTAGAACTTGGTGGGCAAGATGCCAAAATCATCCACTTTAAGCAAAGTGAAGATGGTAAAAAATCAGTCCTTACCTCCATGAATGACAAGTGTGCTTCAGGTACAGGCGCGACCATAGAAAAATGTACCATGAAAGTTGGTATGGAGAGTGCTGATGTACAAAAGCTGACATTTCAGACAGATAAACTTCACCATGTTGCTGCAAAATGTGGTGTCTTTGCAGAAACAGACATTGTAAACCTTGTCAAAACCTCTGTACCCAGTGACGAAATCATGAACTCTCTGGCTGATGCCATTGTCATGCAAAACCTCACAGTCCTTACACGAGGAAATACACTTATGCCAAATGTATTACTCTTAGGTGGGCCTAATACCTACTTACCTTTTTTACAGGAGTGTTGGCGTATGCGTATCTCAGAGATATGGGATGAGCGTGGTGTATCGTATGATAAAAACAACATCAATGCACTTATCAATGTACCTGAAAATGCACAATATTATGCAGCCTTAGGTGCTGTCATATTTGGTGAGGGTGAAGCAAACAACGATAAACCCTTTACAGGACTTATACAACTAAAAACCATGGTCGACACTGGAGGTATGACACAAAATGACAACAATGATACTCCACTTGTCAGTAGCCCAGAAGAACTACAAGCATTCAAAGATGCCTATGCTATCAAACCTTTTGTACCTCCTGTACTTACAGAAAAAACAACTTGTTTTTTAGGGATTGATGGGGGATCGACTTCTTCAAAAGCAGTACTTTGTGATGAAAAGGGTGAACTGCTTTTAAAAGTCTATCAACTTTCACGTGGTAACCCGATAGAAGACACCTTGGAACTCTTAGAAAAAATCAAAGCACAAGATCCCCATAGCTACTATGATGTCAAAGGACTAGGCGTCACAGGATATGCCGCTGAAGTTTTAGGTGGTGCCTTGAATGCAGATGCAAACATCATTGAGACTATTGCTCATATGCGATCTGCACAAAAAGCTTTTGGAGAGAGTATCAATGTTATTTGTGACATAGGTGGACAGGATATCAAAGTACTTTTTATGGAAAATGGTATGATGAAAAATTTCCGTCTTTCCAACCAATGTTCTGCAGGTAACGGCACACTTCTCCAAAGTATGGCTAAACAATTTGGTGTTCCAGTAGAAGAATTTGCAGATGTTGCCTTTGCTGCAAAACAAGCTCCTTTGTTTAACTATGGGTGTGCAGTGTTTTTAGATACCGACAGAGTCAACTTCCAAAAAGAAGGATACAGTAAAGAAGAACTTTTTGCAGGTATCTCAAAAGTGCTACCTAAAAATGTTTGGCAATACGTAGTACAAGCACCTAACTTAGCTGCATTTGGTGACCACTTTGTGCTTCAAGGGGGTACGCAATACAACCAAGCAGCACTCAAAGCACAAGTAGATTATATTAAAGACAAAGTCCCACATGCTATAGTAGACGTGCATCCTCACCCTGGTGAAGCAGGTGCCTATGGTGCAGCTATAGAAGCAAAAGATGTAGTAAAACAACGTGGATATGCTACTTTTGTCGGTATGGATGAAGCATTACAAATGACGTATACTTCAAGAACAGATGAGAGCACACGATGTACCTTTTGTAGTATCAACTGCTCACGCACGTTTATTGATACGCAAACACCTTCTTCCAAATCGGTACGTTACATTGCAGGATTTTCATGTGAAGAAGGTACAGTGGAGTCCCATGAAGCCTTGAAACTTCTTAAAGACTCAAGAAAGGATTTGCAAAAAAACATACCTAATCTTGTCAAAAAAGAGTCATATGCACTCTTTGCCCCCACCTATGATTTAGAAGTCAAGCCAACAGCCTTCACTCAAATAGAAGAACAAAAAGTCAAAGTGACTCTAGGAGGGTGGGGTCCAACCTTACGTAAAAAAGTGAATAGATATTTTCAGCTAAGTTCAGCAGAAAAGATAGCCCATAGAAAAGAGATCAAAGTAGCTATACCCAAGGTACTCAATGTTTATTCCCTTGCACCATTTCTACGCACGTATCTTGAAGCCTTAGACCTTAGTCCTATGAATATTGTATTTTCAGGATTTTCCAATGAAGACATGTTCCTAGAAGGTGCCAAATATGGTTCTGTTGACTCTTGTTATCCTGCAAAAGTTGCACAATCTCATGTCTACTCTTTACTTTTTGATAAAAAGTATGTTCGCAAAAAATTTGACTATATTTGGTTTCCCGCAGTCACCGAATTACCAGGTTATGTCAAACATACCATGGGACAAACTTCATGTCCCATTGTCTCGGGAACACCTAAAGTAGTTTACTCAGCATTTACAAAAGAAAAAAACCTTTTTGAAATCGCCCAAGTCAATTACGTAGAAAATGCCCTGAATTTTGATAACCCAAATTTACTCAAAAAACAACTTTTTTCTACATGGAAAGACCTCTTGCACATGAGTGAAGATGAAAATAATTGGGCGACAGAACAGGCATGGAAAGCCTTAGCTAAAAACGATGCAGACATCATGAAAGAAGGAAGAGAGATACTTGACAATGCTGTCAAAAACAATGAAGTAGTCATATTATTGCTTGCTCGTCCATATCATTCTGACCCAGGTATGAATCATGAAGTATTGGATGAATTTCAATCTTTAGGGTTTAAAACCCTCTCCATGCGTGCCATCCCCAAAGATACAGAATATCTCTCTCAATATTTTAAAGAGGATATCTCTCACGGTTCAGTGGAGTCTGCCTATGACATTCGTGATGTTTGGGCAGAAAATTTCTCCACAAACTCTGCCCAAAAAGTCTGGGCAGCCAAGTTTGCTGCCCGCCATCCAAATGTAGCAGTACTTGACCTAAGCAGTTTTAAATGTGGACATGATGCACCTACATATGCGATCATAGATAAGATACTTGGTGCTTCACGTACCCCTCACCTTACCTTGCATGACATAGATGCAAACAAACCAGGAGGCTCCATAAAAATACGGGTTAAAACTTTTGCTTACACACTCGACCAGTATAAACAAACGCTGAGAAACCCTTATAAAAAAGAGCATATCAGCCTCACACAAGAAGAAGGAGTAACAGTATGAGTATCACATGTAGTACAGTCAAAATGACTGACAAAAATGGTGACCTAAACTTTATCAATCAAGAAGCAACACAATGGAAAGAGTCCCCAAAGGAGACTATAGAATATGTCCCCAAAGACGAAACAATTATGCTTGTAGGCGGACTCACCATTTTACAAGATAAACTTATAGAAACAGCACTACATTCCATAGGTGAAAATTTTGTTGCACTTCCAAATCCTGATTTTGAATCTTTTCAAACAGGTAAAGCTTTTGGAAACCGGGGACAATGTAACCCTACTTATTTTACAGTGGGGAATCTTGTCAAGTATTTACAAGACCTGCGTGATAAAAAAGGAATGTCACCTGAAGACATCGTCAAAAAATATGTCTTTGTAACTGCTGGAGGATGTGGACCGTGTAGATTTGGTATGTATATTACAGAGTATAAAAAAGCCCTGCGTGATGCAGGTTTTGATGGCTTACGTATCACCAGTTTTGAACATGACAAAGGTATCTTTCAAAGCCAATATGATGAGGAGAGTATCCTTAATCTCAGTCCGAAATTTTTCATTACGCTCATTAAGGCTGTTATCATTGGTGATATCATCAATATTTTAGGCTATAAAATGCGTCCTTACGAAGTACATACCGGTGATGTAGATAAAGCAATCGAAGCATGTAGAGTACAAATTTCACATGCTTTTATGGAAAAAAAGAATCTCACAAAAACGTTATGGTCTTGTCGGAATATTTTAGAAAAAGTAGAACTTAACCGTTTACAACCCAAAGCCAAGGTTATGGTAATGGGTGAATTTTGGGCGGCCATGACAGAAGGAGATGGAAACTATAATCTACATAGATTTTTAGAAGCAGAAGGTGCAGAGTGTATTCCTCAACCTATCATCAATCGTCTATTACT
>DQVJ01000236.1 GCA_015661795.1 Sulfurovum sp. | reverse complement strand
GAATCTTAGCTCGTCTAGCAAAGTTTTGAGTGTAGTACAAAACTAGATTAAAATTAACAACACTGACTAAGCATGTAGAGTCATAGTTCTAGCTATTTTAGGACAGGGGTTCAATTCCCCTCACCTCCACCAAAATCTTATATCAAACCCACTATCTTAAAACTTTTGATTCAAATTTTGACAATTTCATGCTATACTATGCAAAAGAGAATAGTATATAACCATTATGTACGTGGGGAAATACTTTTGTAAGAGGTTCAAATGTTAGATAGAGAATTAAATGTTGATGATAATGCTAGTTACTCAACTACGACAGATGAAAGAGGTATCATTATTTCCGTAAGTAAAGACTTTGAGGAAATATCTGGATATACCAAAGAAGAGTTGATGGGGAAAAACCACAATATTGTCAGGCATCCTGATATGCCAAAAATTATTTTTAAAATAATGTGGGAAAAGTTAGAAAATAATGAAAAATTTGTTGGTTACATTAAAAACCATGCCAAAAACGGTGAATACTACTGGATGGCAAATAAAACCTACCTTTTGGCAAAAGAAAAAAGTGGAAAATGTAAATACTTTTCATATAAAGGAGCTATGTCTACGCGAGCAAAACACTATATGACCACTTGGTATGCAGAATTGCTCGAAGAGGAAAGAAAAGGTGGCATAGAAGCATCCCAAAAATATATGGATGAGTATCTAAAATTTAGAGGTGTATCCTTCAATGAATATATGGAAACCTTTTTGGATGGAAGTGGTCTTTTAAAAGTAGGCTTTTTCATGGCCAGAAAACTTTTTTCTTCAAAGTCGTGATTAAGTCTGTAAACAAACTATCAATCATATTTACTCTACCTTCATAAGAAGGTAACCCTTCTTCCACAATGCATCCATTTGATATTCTCTTAGTAAAGTGCTAAAATAAAAGAAGCACGTGGATTCCATAAATATCTTAAATGGTTTGGTATATACAATCATACTCAAGGAAACACACATGAGTACACAAAGCTATATCAAAAATGTTGAAGCAGACTTTCCTGATAATCGTGACTGGGTATATCACCCTAATCTTAAACAATTAAAACCCTATATTGATCCCCCCGCTATTCTTAAAATTCGTAATCAAGGAAGTGAAGGTGCCTGTACAGGTTTTGCATTGGCTGCAGCTATTGATTATATCAAAAGGTCTTCAGGTAACCCCAAATACAAAGCCAGTGCCAGAATGCTTTATGAAATGGCAAAATATAATGACGAATGGCCTAAAGAGAATTATGAAGGTTCTTCTCTTAGAGGTGCTATACATGGATGGAAAAATTCTGGTGTATGTACAGAAGAAACATGGCCATACTATATCACTGCCAAGAAAAAAGGGAAATTGACTGTTAAGAAAGCAAAAGAAGCCCGAGAAAATACTATAGGAGCCTATTATAGAATTCAACCTACCTTATCTGATTTTCATTCTGCCATAGGTGAGATAGGTGTTATTGTTGTCTCTGCTAAAGTACATAAAAATTGGGATAATCCTGTTGATGGGGTTATTGATTATGACAGTGATTTAGAAAAAACAGGAGGGCATGCTTTTGCCATAGTGGGCTATAATGATAGAGGTTTTTGGATTCAAAATTCATGGGGCACCAAATGGGGACGTAATGGCCTTGCTCTATGGCTCTATGAAGACTGGATAGACAATGTCATGGATGCATGGGTATTTAGACTCTCTTTGTCTACACCTCAAATCTTTGGGAAAGTACCTCTCTCTTCTAAGTTGGTCAAAAAACAAAAAACAAAAAAAGTATCAAAACATATCATTAATAGAGGCGATATCGCTGGACATTTTGTCCATATTGATGATGGTAGATTTTCCCATCCTGGAAGATACTGGAGTGATGCAAATGATGTCCAAATTACTGTGGATTATTTAGCAAAAAGTGATAAGCATGATCATATTGTATTCTATGCACATGGAGGATTGAACTCTCCTAAAGATTCTGCACGACGTATCAATGCGATGTTGAAAACATTTGCCGATAATCGTATTTATTCTTACCACTTTATGTATGATACAGGTATTATTGAAGAATTAAAAGACCTTATATTTAATAAAGGTAAAATTTCAGATGAGATTGCTGGAGGCTTTACAGACTGGACTGACAGAGTATTGGAGCATTTGCTTTCTCGTCCAGGTACGCTAATATGGGATGAAATGAAAAAAGATGCTAAAGTTGCCTTTGCCAAATCAGGTGCGGGTAGAGAAACCGTTTTACTGTTTTTAAATGCACTTTCCAAGCTACCTAAAAATAAACAAAAAAAGATACATATCGTTGGACATAGTACAGGAGCTATTTTATTCGCACATATGCTTAGAGCCTTTAGTCACCATAAAATATCTATAGAAAGTATCTCCTTACTCGCTCCTGCTTGTAAAATAGATTTATATAATAAAAGTTATTTACCTATTTTACAAAACAAAAAAAATCTTAAAATCAATAAAATGTTTATTTATAACTTAAAAGATAAACTTGAACAAGATGATAATGTGGGATCAGTATATAGAAAATCTTTACTCTATCTCGTATCAAATGCCTTTGAAGCAAAAGAACGCCCTAAAGTCAAAAGTGCAGCACTTTTAGGGATGGAAAAATTTTCTAAAGAGATTGTTACAGCCAATAATAAACCTGTCATTTACTACTCAAATGGGCTCTCTAGCACAAAAACAAGAGCTACGTCACACGGTGGGTTTGACAATGACTATGTCACTATGAATCATATTTTAAAAAATATCTTAGGTAAAAGCCCAAAAGTTAAATTTACCGAAGAAAGTTTAAAGTATTAAAGTGAGGATGCATACAATATTACTCATGCTACTCATATGCAGCACTGTTATACTCTCAAAAGAATATACGAATGCAAAAGAAGCATGTGAGCGTGGTGATTTTACAAGATGTACCCTCTTAGGATATCTCTATAAACATGGAATCACTGTCAATCAAGACTATAACACCTCCATACAATTTTATACCAAAGCATGTGAAGGGGATAATGCAGGAGGATGTGCTGGGTTAGGATATATGTATCAGTACAGCAAAGGTGTAGACCAAAATATAAACAAGGCATTTAGACTTTATCAAAAAGGATGTGAAAGTGGATCATCTTTTGGGTGTTCTAATCTAGGACTACTTTACCAATATGGTGCTGGCGTAACTCAAGATTATCAAAAAGCTATCACATATTATAGGAAAGGATGTAAAGGTGGTGATGCCTTTGGGTGTTCAAACCTTGGATTAATGCATTATCTAGGTCAAGCTCTCCCTAAAAACTTCAACAAAGCAAAAAAGTTATTTTCCAAAAGTTGTAAAAAAGGGTATGCAGGGGCATGTGCGAATCTTGGCTTGATGTATCATCAAGGAGAAGGTGTAACAAAGGATGTTACAGAAGCTATAGGCTTATTTATTAAAGCCTGTGATGGATATAGTGCCATTGGATGTCTCTTGCTTGCCAGGATCTATGAAGAAGGAAATACCCTCGAACAAAATTTAACCAAAGCTAAAAATCTCTATCAGAAGTCTTGTGATTTAGGAAACATTCGAGGGTGTGAATATGTTCAACACTTACATCTAGACAAACAGTAAGCCTGTACCATTTTAATTCTGAGGGCTTGAACAACCTACTTTACCTTCTTTTGCAGCCTGAGTATAGAGTGCAATTCCTTCTTCTTTTGTACCACGTCTCATAATTTTATTAATCGCTTCAGCTGTTACTTTATCTTCCCAGGTAATATCCCCGTAGTGACACTCTTTTATACCAATCTTTTTATAAAAATCTATGGCTTTATTTGTTACAGGAGCATTTGTATGTATCACTCCATAAGGTACAACATATTTTTTATCTTCTACTAAAACTGTTTGCTGATTCTTTAATTTTATCTTATTGCTTATGGCACTACAGCCCACAATAAATAATGTGAGTCCTGCAACTAAACCTATATTGACTATTTTATTCATCCATTTTCCTTTATTATTTGGGTATATAATATTTTACAAAATTAAATAAAGCTTGTCCTTAATCCTTTTTTAAACTACTAAAATCAAATCACAATTCTTTCAATATCTGGATGCAAGGCAGTCATAATTTCATATGAGATTGTTCCAAACTGTTTTGCTGCATCTTGTGCATTATTCATGATACATACTTCTAATTTCTCTGTTTCTAGACAAATAAAATCCATAGAGACACGACCCAACACAGGTAGATTGTCTGCTGAGATATAGGTCTTTTTCACATTTCCTCTGAACCAACCATCTCCATATCCTAAATCATAAGTAGATACCTTCATCCTGTTTTGAGCTACATACTCTCCTCCATAACCTATCCTTTCACCCTTTTTCAAGATCCGAGATGCGACCCTCTTTGCATGTAATGATAAAACGGGTTTTAATAATGTTTTATCAAACATAGCAGGTAATTCATTATATCCATATGCACCAATACCAACACGTACCAAGTTTTCATGAAAACGTTTCGTTCTCAAGATAGATGCCGAATTATGTGAGTGTATCCTGAGATCTTTATAGCCTCTTTTCTTGATATGTGTTTTGACTTCTTCAAACTTCTTTTGTTGCCAAAAAAACTCTGAGCTCAACACATCTGCACTTCTGTAATGTGTCATTATCCCTACTAATACCAAACCTTTTTGTTCTATCTGCTCTAGTGCCGTGTCCAACTCTTCCATAGCAATACCATTACGATGCATACCAGTATCCACTTTCAGTTCCACTTTTGAACCTTTTTGAGCAGATGCAATATCAGCCAAACTATTGAGTGTAAAAAAATACTTAGTATGTTGTACAGCAGTGTCTCCAAGTATAAGTACCGTATGAAAAAATGACTCTATTTGTT
>DQVJ01000137.1 GCA_015661795.1 Sulfurovum sp. | reverse complement strand
CTGATGGGTGTACCACCTTTTTTATACTTCTTTGATAAAAACAAACCCTAACCACATTTATAATATAATCATAATAATATAGTTATGGAGCATCACGATGCATATTTTACTTATCAATAATAATCCTGTAGTATCTAGACTGTTTACACTGTGTACCCGAGATGTGCATATGATACTTGAAGAGGTTGAAGATATTGAAACTTTGGCACGTAAGCATTATGATGTGGTTTTTGTAGATGAAGCTTTGTATGAAGGCAAAGTACAAAACTTAAATGTGTTACTTGATATGCAAATAAAGATACTTTTATCCAGTGTAGATCTAGAGATAAATGATTTTGACATGACGATTAAGAAACCTTTTTTACCTTCTCAAATTATTGACGTGTTAGAAAATATAGTGGAAGAAGATAGTAAAATAGAAGAGAAAAATGTAGTAGAAGTTGAAAATATAGAAATTGATGAACATTCTGTGATTTCAGATACAAAAGTGCTCAACAGTGCCGAGATAGAAAGGATTAAATCACTTCTTGATATGGATGATTATTCTATAGAATCAGATCAAGAAGAACTGAAAGAAGAAGAGTATGAAGCCCGTAAAATAGAAGTGATTAAAGAACAACTTAAGGCAGAGGGCTTGGAGATTGTAGATGAGAATGAGATATTGGATGAGTTGGAGACAGATACTTTAGAAGAGATATTACCTACTTCACTTGAGGAGTATACTAAAGGTAAAAAAGAAAAAAAGACGCATAAAGAAAAAGTAAAGTCTATCAAAAAAAAGAAACAGAAAAAAGAAAAGAAAAAATCCTCAAAATTGACAGAAAATGAACTTGAAAGTATTGAAAATACGGTGCAGATTATCGTACATTCATTAAAGAAAAAACAGATTAAAAAACTTTTAAAAGGCAAAGAGATAGAGATTACACTTAAATTAGAGGCTAACAAATGACACATAAAGGTGCGATACTTGTACTTTCAGGTCCTAGTGGTGCGGGGAAAAGTACTATTATTAATGCATCCTCCAATGAGATAGGTGAGTATTATTTTTCTATTTCAACAACAACACGTGCTCCTCGGGTGGGAGAAGTCAATGGAGTAGATTATTTTTTTGTGAGTAAAGATGATTTTGAAGAAGATATCAAAGCAGGTAACTTTTTGGAGTATGCCCAGGTGCATGGCAATTATTATGGTACTTCTTTAAAGCCTGTAAGAGAAGCTTTAGCTGAAGGAAAGTTGGTTATTTTTGACATTGATGTACAAGGACATAGACTGGTTCGTGCAAAAATGAATGATATTACTACTTCAGCATTCATCACTCCCCCAACACTCAATGAATTGGAAATAAGATTGCGTGCAAGATGTACAGATGATGAGTCCGTGATTGTGAATCGAATAGAAAATGCCAAGCATGAAATCAAAGCTGTAGGTGAATATGACTTTACCATTATTAACGACACTGTCGTGGAAGCAGCAAAACAGTTTGTCATTGTTGCAAAAGCAGCAAGATTAAAACAAAGTACCGAAGATGAATTAAAATTTGTTGAGCAATGGTTGAGTGAAAAGTAGAAGCCAAAGTATTCTGTAGAAAGTTTTGGCTAAACTTAAACATATTGCAGTATAATTATTCAAATTAATGTTCATAGTAACGAAATAAAAGGATAGACATGGGTATGCCAAGTATGCCAGAACTACTAATCGTATTGGCGATTGTTGTGCTTCTCTTTGGAGCAAAAAAGATTCCAGATCTAGCAAAAGGTATGGGTAAGGGTATCAAAGACTTTAAAAAAGCGATCAAAGAGGACGATGAAGAGCCTAAAGAGATTGCTAAAAAAGATACAGATACTGTCGAGACAAAAATTGAAGAGAAAAAAAGCGATAATGCTTAATGATTTAATACTCAACATTTAATGTTGAGTATTAAACAATATAGCTTTTAGAGCTATTCCACTACTCCCCTACTTATGGAAACCAATGAAACTAAAATCACAAATAAACCATGTCATTAAAGAAGCTTTTATTAAAGCAGGTATAGAACAAGAACCAATGTCTGTCTCAGAAGCGAGCAAACCTGAATTTGGAGATTTTCAATTTAATGGTGCGATGGCACTCTCAAAAAAACTTTCTAAAAAACCTAGAGATATTGCAAGTCAGATTTTAGAAAATTTAGACCTAACAGGCATACTCTCTAAAGCAGAGATAGCCGGGCCAGGGTTTATTAACCTTTGGCTTAACCCACTTTGGCTTGGCAAACAATGTCATGATGCATTGCATGATGATAGGCTTGGTATCGGTTTACGGGAGACACCGATAAAGGTTGTAGTGGACTATTCTGGACCCAATATGGCAAAACAAATGCATGTAGGACATTTACGTTCAACAATCATTGGGGATACACTTGCAAACCTTCTTGCTTTCTTGGGTGATGAAGTTATTCGTCAAAATCACATTGGTGACTGGGGAACACAGTTTGGTATGCTTATTGCTTATCTGGAAGAGATGCATGAAGATGGGAATGTAAGTCTTAAAGATTTGGAACAATTTTATAAAGATGCTAAAGCACGTTTTGATGCAGATACAAATTTTTCCAATAAAGCCAGAGAGTATGTTGTCAAAATACAGTCAGGTGACAAACACTGTTTACAGTTATGGAAAAAATTTATTGATATTTCACTAGGACACTGTGAAGAAGTTTATGAAAAATTAGATGTAAAATTGACACGAAATGATGTCAGGGCAGAAAGTTTTTATAATGATGACTTATCTCAAGTTATCTCTAGTTTAAGAGAACAAGGGATGTTACAGCAGAGTAATGGAGCACAATGTGTCTTTTTAGATGGAGATGAAGTGCCTGTGATTGTGCAAAAAGGTGATGGTGGGTATTTGTATGCCACAACAGACCTTGCAGCATTGCATTACCGTGCACAGGAATTAGGTGCGAAACGTATTTCTTATGTTGTAGATGCTAGGCAAGCAGAGCATTTTAAACAGGTTTTTAGAGTAGCAAAAGAAGCAGGTTTTGTGGGAGAAGATGTACTTCTTGAACATGTTGCTTTTGGAACAATGATGGACAAAGGTGGTAAACCGTTTAAAACCAGAGATGGAGGTACTGTAAAGCTTATAGATCTCCTTGACGAAGCTATTGTCAAAGCAAAAGAAACTATTAATAATAAAGAAGAGTATACAGAAGAAAAAATAGATGAAATAGCAAAAGTGATTGGTATAGGCGCAGTTAAATATGCTGATTTGTCTATTAATCGTGAATCTAACTATATTTTTAACTGGGATAAAATGCTTTCATTTGAAGGAAATACTTCGCTGTATATGCAGTACGGGTATGCCAGAATCCAAAGTATTTTTAGAAAACATAATGCACAGATACAAGGCGACATCTTTATATGTGATTTGGTAGAGCATAGATTGGCAACGATGTTACTCCGCTTTGAAGATGTTCTAAACCGTGCTGCAGCAGATGCAAGTCCTAATCAAATCACTACATATCTTTATGAATTGGTGACACTTTTTATGCGTTTCTATGAGCAAAATCCTATTTTGAAACCAGGTGTCGATGAAAAGACAAAAATGAGCCGACTTCAACTCTCTGCACTCACAGCCAAGACTATCAAACAAGGACTGGATATACTTGGTATTAAGGTTGTAGATAAATTATAGTATTTCATCAGATACTTAGATGAGTAGAATGATGGGACAGCGCTAAGAAGACATAAAGGAGTGGGATGAAAGTTTTGATTATACTTGTAGTACTTGTAACAATAGTAGCAATATTTGTACAATACGCCAGAAATAAAAACCTTAAAAAACTTTTTATCACTTTGGTGACTTTTTCTGCGATTGTCACCTTGGCAGTTGTGGGTAATCTTACACGTCAGGTCATCCCCCTGTTTATAGCACATATTGTATTACTTATTCTCTCATGGTTTGCATTGATAGTGTATATGATAAGAGAAAGGTATTATTGGTGGATTATCTTTTCACCTGTGGTAACCATAGTTTTGTTTTTATTACTTGAAATGGCAGTAGGGTCCAGCCATAAGGGATTACTCCCCACATAGTGCACTATGCAGGGTCACTGTCTTTTTTCTTCTGGCTTTCTACAAGTTCAGACAAAAAAGTCTCAAGAGAATATCGTTGTCTATATTCTGGAACCATTATATGGATAAGTATATCACCTAAATCAGCAACTACCCAGTCATCACTTACATCTGAAGCTAAAAAAATGTCACCTTGGGCTTTTAGGTCTTTCTTTAGGTGTTCAAAAAGTGCTATAGTATGTTTTCCATTGAGAGAATTGGCGATGACTACACGTTTTGCTATGTAGTCTGCATCATCTAAATTAAAGACCTCTATCTCTTCTGCTTTTTTATCATCAAGTATTTTTACGATACTTTCGACTCTTTCGTTGATTGTCATTCATTGTTTCCTTTTAATATTTCTTTTACAGATTCTTTGATTTTATTGTCAATATTATCTAACGATTTAGTACTTCTTATCTTCGTTGAACTGATAGGTGTATCAAGTGTTAATACTTTCCATTTGTTAAGACCAGTGACCTTTATTGGATATGTGTTTCTTGTAATGATTACCCAGGTAATATGTGTATTGAGCCATTCAAACTCATGCCATTGATGTAATTTTGACAAATTATCTGACCCGATAATAAGATATTTGACATCAAACATTTGATTAAAGTATTTTACACTTTGTGAAGTGCTTGTACTTTTCCCTTGCTTTATTTCATAATCATCTACCATTACATTTTCTACTGTGTCAAATAAACAATGACACCATTCAAGACGTTTTGAGGCTGATGCCAAGGAAGAACGTTTGAAGGGGTTTAAATATGCAGGCACAAGAAGAAGTCTGTCTATGTCTAAGTTTTCAACAGCTTTTTCAACAATCTGTTGATGTCCTTTGTGTGGAGGGTCGAAACTCCCACCAAAGATAGCTACTGTAGGCTTGGACTGATTAACCAAATGCTAACCTCGTTTACTGTAAAATTGTGTAATTTTAGCATAATTTAGCATAATAAACTCTAAGGAAGAAAAATGGCTGTAAAAGTAGCAATTAATGGACTGGGAAGAATAGGTAGATGCGTTACCCGTATCATTGCGGATAGAAGTGATATAGAGCTTGTAGCAGTCAATGCTTCAGGTACAGAAGAGATGCTTGAGTATAATCTTAAATATGATTCTGTGCATGGGGTTAGGAATGATGTTTATGTTTCCAATGGGTATTTGAATATTGGTAGTACAAAAGCAAAAATATTTTCTGAACGCGACTTATCTAAGATAGATTTTGCTTCTGCAGGTGTAGAAATAGTATTGGAATGTACCGGGGCTTTTTTAACACAAGAAGCAGTACAGCCTTATCTTGATAATGGTGTAAAAAAAGTTGTTTTTTCTGCACCTGCCAAAGATGATACAGCCACTTTTGTACTTGGTGCCAATGCAGATGAGTATGCGGGGCAAGCAGTAGTCTCCAATGCTTCTTGTACAACCAATGGTCTAGCCCCAGTGGCAAAAGTACTTGATGATGCTTTTGGGATAGAAAAAGGTTTAATGACAACGATTCACTCTTATACCTCTTCTCAGCCTATCTTAGACAGTAAACATAAAAAAGACCCAAGAAAAGGGCGTTCCGGTGCCACAAATTTAGTACCCACAACCACAGGTGCAGCCAAAGCGATAGCAAAAGTATTGCCAAACTTAACAGGCAAAATCAATGGTCAGGCGATTAGGGTACCAACGCCGGATGTGTCCATGGTTGACCTTACTGTCACCTTGGAAAAGAGTGTGACTGTTGAGGAGATTAAAGAAGCATTTAGAAGTGCAAGTACAGGTTCACATAAAGGTATTTTGGGTGTAGATGAAGAGTATAGGGTTTCTCAAGACTTTGTAGGAGAAACATTGAGTACCGTAGTCCCACTAGATACAATACAGGTAATAGGGGATAATATGGTGAAGGTGCTTTCTTGGTATGATAATGAGTGGGGATACTCTTGTCGTTTGGTAGATATGGTTGTGCACGTAAGTAAAAAATAGATTAGGGAAGTCATGAAAACATTAAAAGATTTAGAAATAGACGGCAAAAGAGTATTTATACGATGTGACTTTAATGTCCCCAAAGATGAGTTTGGCAATATCACAGACGATAGACGTATTCGTTCTGCTTTACAGACAATACGCTACTGTATAGATAGAGACTGTAAAATTATACTGGCTTCACATTACGAAAGACCAGAACCAGGTAAATATGAAGAAAGATTTTCTTTGGTTCCTGTGGCTAAAAGATTACACTCATTGCTTAAAATCAAACGAGATATTTTTATGGCTGATGATGTCGTAGGACCAGATGCACAGGCAAAAGCAGCGAAATTGGAAGCAGGTGATGTTTTGCTTTTAGAAAATCTCCGTTATGAGGCAGGAGAAACAAGCAATGATGAAACATTTGCCAAACAGTTAGCTAATTTTGCAGATATTTATGTCAATGATGCTTTTGGGGCATGCCATAGAAAACATGCTTCTATCCATGCAATCACACAGTTTTTTGACTTAGATCACAAAGCAGCAGGGTTTTTAATGGGTAAAGAAGTCAATTTCTTTTCAAAAATACTTGAAAGCCCTGTACGTCCTTTTGTTGCCGTTGTAGGTGGGTCGAAAGTTTCAGGTAAGCTTCAAGCATTGACTAATCTTATCACAAAAGTCGATAAAGTCATTATAGGCGGGGGTATGGCATTTACCTTTTTAAAAGCACATGGTCACGAAGTTGGTAATTCTCTTGTTGAAGATGATTTACTTGAAGAAGCCAACAATATCATTTTAAAAGCAAAAAAACTAGGTGTAAAGTTTTATCTTCCTGTAGATGTAGTAGCTGCTCAGGAGTTTTCAGAAAACACTACCGTCAAGTTTCTTCCTATTCAGGAGATACCTGTAGGATGGATGGGACTGGATATTGGGCCTGCAACGACGAGACTTTTTCGTGAAGCCCTGAATGATGCACAGACTATTATATGGAATGGTCCTATGGGTGTGTATGAGATGGATAGATATTCTAAAGGAAGTATGGCAATGTCTAATAACATTGCGCAAACCCATGCAACAACCATTGTCGGTGGAGGAGATACAGCAGATGTAGTACAACGTGCTGGTGACGTAGATGAGATGACCTTTATTAGTACAGGTGGTGGTGCTAGCTTAAAACTTATCGAGGGAGCAGTTCTTCCTGGACTCGAAGCACTTGAAAATTAAACATAGGAATCAAGATGATTTATGCAGCAAATTTTAAAACAAACCACACGCGAAAAAGTACGCAAGCGTATTTAGAAGCGTTAAACAAGAAATTAGATGCAAAAAAGTCTGAGGATAAAGTCTATATTTTCCCACCCATGACGGCATTAGATATTTATGAAGGTGCATTTACTGTCGGTACACAAAATGCATACCCTGTACACAATGGGGCTATTACAGGAGAGATAGGGCTAGAACAACTTGATGAATTTGATATTAAGACTATTCTTATAGGGCACAGTGAAAGACGTGAAGTACTCAATGAAAGCCAAGATAAAGTATCACAGAAATTTTCTTTTTATAAGGCAGAAAACTTTGAGATTATTTATTGTATAGGAGAACCTTTACATATCCGTGAACAAGGTTTTGAGTCGGTGATACACTATTTACGTGAACAGTTCGATGGCATAGATATGCACTATGAAAAACTCATTATTGCGTATGAACCTATATGGGCAATAGGTACAGGCCGTTCTGCAACTACTGATGAAATACGCACAACGCATAGTGCATTGAAACAAGTAATACCTGATGTACCTTTACTTTATGGTGGTTCAGTAAAACCTGCCAATATTAAAGAAATAACAGAAATAAGTGGCGTAGATGGTGTGTTGGTGGGAAGTGCATCTTTGGATGTAGAGAGTTTTTCTCAAATGGTTTTATCTTAAACTGTAGCCAACCTCATGGGTATCTTGAGGTTAGCTAAAGAATGTTATTTAAATAAATCTTCCAGTGCAGATGTATCTTTTGTTTTTGCAACTTCAGGTTCAGATGAGTCCACCTGTCTTTCGGCTATACCTTCTACTTCATTGAGTTCTATTGTATAGCCTGTGAGCATAGAGGCAAGACGAATGTTAATACCAGACTTTCCAATAGCTTTTGCTTTTTGATCACCAGTGATGTTAATCACGGCTTTTTTCTCAGCAGCATCTACTTTTATACTTTGTGTAATAGCAGGGCTTAATGCACGTGTAATAAATACCTCAGGGATAGGTGAATATTCGATACAATCGATATTCTCATTGTTAAGCTCTTGGCTTACTGCATTGATACGCACACCTTTAACCCCTACAGCTGCACCGATAGGGTCAATATTCATTTGCTCTGTTTTGAGAGCAATTTTGGCTCGCTCTCCTGGTATTCTTGCTGAACCAACTATTTCAACCAACCCATCAGCTATCTCGGGAACTTCTGATGCCATAAGGGCTTCTAAAAATTTTGGAGAGGTACGTGTAAGTTCTAGAAAAAGTCCATATTGAGGATCAACACTGACATATCTCAACAGTGCCCGGATACTGTCACCACGTTTGTATGTTTCGCCCTTGATACGGTTTCTAAGGCTCATGACACCTTTTAATTCACCTATTTCAACATAGGTGTTGTCATCTGCATCAACACGGTTGACTGTGCCTAGCATGACGGAACCTACTTTTTCTCGATATTTTTCAAAAAGGTCTTGTTCTATACGTCTTTGTATATGGTACTCAAGTTCTCTAAATAGGTTTGCAGAAGCTGTTCGTCCATGGTCTTCTAAGACAAATTCTTCTTTAAGCTGATCACCAATCTCAAGTGATTCATCAAACTCTTTTGCTTCAGAAAGTGCCATAAATCCATCTGATTCTACTTTTTCTATATGTGGTTCTTTTCCTACTTCAACAAGCAGCTGTTCATCATCATCTGCAACTATTGTAATGACTTTATGTACAGAGTATGTTTTGGTGTCTTTATCGAGGGTAACTTCGAAATTACTTGTAAAAGAAGTAAGTTTTTTAGCAGTTTTAACCAGCGCCTCAGTGAATGCTTCAAGGGCATGTTCTTCTGAAATATTTTTTTCATGTGCAATGGCTTCTATAATGTCTAGTATCTTTTCCATATCAATTTCCTGTTTCATAAGTTTTTTTGAACTGTTTTTTCAATACTCCGCTACAAGAGGTAACATAACAGTGTTAAGGACATCTAGGAGGGGGTGTTTTTTGAAGTTGAGTATTATATCTAATCAAACCTTTACTGAAAATAAAGTATAATCTTCCATATATAATGGAATGAATAAAGTATAATTAAAAGGTATCATAAAATGAAATTAAAACTTGCTAGAACAACACTTAAAGCAAAACCAAAAACAATAGAGTTGAAAAAAATTGAAGAGGAACTAGCAAATAAATCAATATTTTATTTTGATAAAGACAATTCGCATAAAGAACTGAAAGAACTCATCGAATATTTTGAAGAAAAAGGCTTTTCTGTATATATGAGAGAAGTAAAATACGGTTTAGGTGAGAATGAATATATTTACGAAGTGCATATTATTGCATAAACATGTGGAAGAAAGATAATTGACAAAAAAACTATTTATAGAAACACTTGGATGTGCGATGAATGTTCGTGATAGTGAGCATATGATTGCAGAACTTAACCAAAAAGAGCCATACGAACTTACTCAAGACCTTTCCGAAGCTGATCTTATCATTATTAATACATGTTCTGTGAGAGAGAAGCCTGTGGCAAAACTTTTTTCAGAGATAGGTGTATTTAATAAACATAAAAAAGAAGGTGCCAAAATAGGTGTTGCTGGATGTACCGCATCACACCTTGGAAAAGAGATTATTAAACGTGCACCTGCGGTTGATTTTGTTTTAGGGGCTAGAAATGTTTCCAAAATCAAAGACATAGTTGATAAAAAACATGCTGTTGAAGTAAGTACAGACTTTGATGAGAGTACTTATGCGTTTGGTGAATACCGATCTAACCCATTTAAGGCGATGGTCAATATTTCTATAGGATGTGATAAATCATGTACGTTTTGTATTGTACCTGCAACACGTGGGGAAGAGATATCTATCCCCTCAAGTCTCATTGTGCAAGAGATAACAAAAGCAGTGGCAACAGGGGCGAAAGAAGTGATGCTTTTGGGTCAGAATGTCAACAATTACGGCAGACGTTTTGGTGCGTCTGAAGAAAAATGTGATTTTACACAGCTATTACAAAAGATTTCCAAAATAGAAGGTCTAGAACGTATACGGTTTACTTCACCACATCCACTACATATGGATAATGCTTTTTTAGAAGAGTTCTCCTCAAATCCTAAAATATGTAAACAAATACATGTACCATTACAAAGTGGTTCAACTTCGATTCTTAAAGAGATGAAAAGAGGATATACCAAAGAGAATTTTCTTAACCGCTGTGAGAAGATTCGTACACTTTGTCCAGAAGCCACGATATCTACAGATGTCATTGTAGGGTTTCCTGGTGAGAGTGATGCAGATTTTGAAGATACGATGGAGGTTTTGGAAAAAGTGCGTTTTGAGCAGATGTTCTCGTTTAAGTATTCTCCCAGACCTCACACCGAAGCTGCAGAGTTTGCAAATCAAATAGACAATACTTTGGCAGGAGCACGTCTTACAAGGCTTCAGGAAAGACATACAGAAATTTTAGATGAAATTATGGATGCGCAGATGGGACAGGTGCATAAAGTCTATTTTGATGAACTCAAACCCAACGGTAGAGTATCTGGTCGAAGTGATGACGGGAAACTCTTTTTTGTAGAAGGCAGTGAAGAGCTTCTGGGTCAAATAGTAGATGTAAGAGTTGTGAAAACATCCAGAGGTGCATTAGATGGTGTACTTGTATAGCCATTAGTGATGAAAAATAGTTTACGTAAAGTAGGAGGCATTGTTATACCCCCTCTTATTTATGTATGTATGCGTTTTGTGTGGTTTACTACGAAAAAAAAGTTTCATTTTATCACTCCTATAGGGGAAGATCAACATGTTTGTGTCTGTTGGCATGGAGAACTGTTTATGTCTCCCCAAGCGTATAGACATATACATAAAACACATCCCGCTTCAGCTATTATCTCTCAACATTTTGATGGTGCACTTATTGCTAAAACACTGCATCTATTGGGTATACGTCCCTTGAGAGGTTCAAGTAAGAAGGGAGCAAAAAAAGTACTTTTGCAAGCGTTTAAAAGCATTAAAAGTGGGGAAGAAGTACTCATCACTCCTGATGGACCAAGAGGTCCCAGACACTCTATGAGTGATGGTGCCATAGGTATTGCTTTAAAAAGTAAACTCCCTATTTTTGTCATGAACTTTAAATCTGAAAACTTTTGGCAGCTTAGCTCATGGGACAGGTTTGTGATACCTAAACCTTTTAGCCGGGTAGACTTCTATATTCAAAGTATTTCTCTTGAAGGGTTGGATTTGGATGCAGCCAAATTATATCTTCGTGAGAAGATGTTAGAACACACGATAGGATAAAAGATGCAAAAGAAACTGTTTGACTTTTCAGAAGCATTTCTTGACTATCTTTTTAATGTGAGGGGTTATTCAGAACAATCCATCATCACCTATGAGATAGCACTGCGTCAAATGAGAGAAACAAGCCATTTTTATGAAGAAGAGGGATTATGGGTTTTGGACATTACCCCCTTTCGTTTCAGTATCGTAAAAAACCATAAAAAAACTATTGTAAAAAAACTCTCTGCGGTACGTTCTTTTGTTAAATATCTGGAAGATCAGTGTCATCTTCAAATAAAACTTTTTGGAGATGAGACTATTAAAGTACCGCAAAGTCTGCCTAAACCCATAGAAGAGACGTATATCACGGAAGTGTTGGAGAATGCTAAGATAGAAGAGAAGCTGTTAGTATCGATGCTTTATGGACTGGGGTTACGTATTTCAGAGTTGAGCCATCTGAGACTTGTAGATATCAAGGGGAGCTGGATACAGATACAGGGGAAAGGAAATAAGATGAGAGAGTTGCCATTACTGGATGAACTACAGCATCTTGTTGCTTCTTACATAAAAGAGAAACATCCTAAAAAATATCTTTTTGAAAAAGGAAATGCCCCGATGAATACAGCACAACTTCGGTACATCATGAGCAGGCTTTTTAAAGCAGCAGGTATCAAAGCCACGCCCCATCAGTTACGGCACTCTTTTGCCACCCATTTACTTAACAACGGTGCGCGTATAGCAGATGTTTCTGAACTGTTGGGGCATGAGACGATGGCGACAACACAGGTGTATACGAAACTGGGTTCTGTGAAAAAAATGCAAGAATATATGAAAGCACATCCTTTGGCTAAACAGTAATATTTTCCTTAAAGTAGTACGCACGTACCTTGGCAGGGATTTTGTTGATACGACATTTTTCTTTGAAGGTCTTAGGCATATCTGTATGGGTATAGGGTGCAATATACAAGAGATTGTCCTGCAGGGATACTGCCCATTCACCCCCGATAACCAACGAGGTTTCTTTGTCAATTTCCCGACGTTGTGATGCTGAGAGAAGGTAGCCCAGTTTTTTGAGTGTAATATCTGCAGCTCTTACTTTACTATGCATATCATGAAGCTTTATAATGTGCAGTGATTTATGCGTATAGATAGTTTCAAACCCACTTTGAAGAGATGCTTTGTCTGCTCTTAAATAGTCAAAACTACGTTTGATACCTTCTTTGTATTCATGAAGCAGGGCGTTGGAGAACTGTTTCCTAAATTTATTACGTTCATGTTTCTCATCAAAGTTGCTTTCATCTATGAAGTAAGGGTGTCTATGTGTGTGCAGGTAGTCAAGTAACTCATCTTTACTGTAGGAAAGCAGAGGTCGCAGGAGGGTATAGCTTTCTTTTTGTATGATCGGTTCGAGTCCTAAAAGTTCTGAGAGCCCTGCACCTTTACTTAGACGCATGAGAAGCCACTCAAGCTGGTCATTTAGTTGATGGGCTGTGATGATGTTATCATACCCTTCTATTGTCACAAGCGAATCAAAAAACTCATAACGAAAGTCTCTTGCACGTTTTTCAAAATGGGTGTCAAATTTCGGTGCTTTGATGTTGTGACAAAAGAGTTTATGTTTTTTTGCTAGTGCTTTGGCATGTGCTACTTCTTTTTTGCTTTGTTCTCTTACGCCATAGTCTACTATGGCGATGTCAAATTTGATGTTGTTTTCTAGAAGTAGGAAAAATAGGGCAGAAGAGTCTACACCTGCTGAGAATGCTAATAGGTTGTTTTTATTTTGTAGGTTGGTTGCGTCTAGGTTTAGCATAGTTTCCTCTATGTATAATTCGTGGCGTTGTTTCTCTCTTCATTTTTTTAAAAAAACGAAGCAAAAAATCGTTGTGGCTCTCGAATCGCTCCGCTTTCAAGGTCGTTCACCACAACTGGGCACGCAAGCGTGATTAAATAGATGGTTT
>DQVJ01000177.1 GCA_015661795.1 Sulfurovum sp. | reverse complement strand
TTCGGTTCTGATTATAGTTGGGCACCGTATGACTTTACAGACAAGAGAGGAAAACATTCAGGAATAGCCTCAGACTTTTTAGCATTGATAAGTCAAAAAAGTGGTTTAAAGATTCAAGTAAAAATGGGTGTTTGGTCTGATATCTTGGAAGATATGCAGCAAGGTAGACTAGATGGGTTAAGTTGTGCTGTCATTACCCCTAAACGTCAAGAATATCTATATTTCACCCTTCCTTATGTGAGCATGCCTTTAGTTATAGTTGTGCAGGAGAATCGTAAAGATATTCATAGTTTAGAAGACTTATATGGTAAATGGGTCGCGATTAATAAAGATTCATATCTGCATGAATGGTTGGAAAAAAACCATCCAAAGATTAAACTTAAGTTAATGACATCCAACAATGCCTCTCTTGAAGCGGTTTCATTTTCTAAAGTAGATGCATATATAAGTAATATCGCGGTTGCAACACATATTATGAAAACACGATATTTGACTAATTTGAAGATCGTTAATCATGTAAAAAATATGAATACTGATGTCTCAATTGCTATTGATAAAGAGCATAAGATACTTTATGACATCATTCATAAAACACTCAAGAGTATTTCCCATGAGGAACGTCAAAAAATTATAAATCGCTGGTTTACATTTTCTAAAACAGAGAAAAACAGTGTTGACTTGACAGAAAAAGAGAAAAAATGGATTCGACTGCATCCTTTGGTAAAAGTTGGAGTGGATAAGGCATGGCAACCTTTTGACTTTATCAACAATGAAGGTAATCATGATGGAATGAGTGCAGATTATTTACAGTTAATTAGTAAAAAAACAGGGTTGAATTTTGTTATAGATAAGGAGAAACAATGGTCAGAAGTATTAAGAGCAGCACAAAATAAACAGTTGGATATGATTGCAGCTATTGCACCTACAGATGAACGATTAAAGTATTTAGACTTTACAAGCCCCTATATGAAGTATGCTTTTGTTTTGGTTACTGCAGATATAAATAATTTTTTTTATGAATTATCTGATTTTAATGGTAAACGTATAGGTGTGATTAAGGCATATATCACGGAGGATATTTTAAAGAAGAATTATCCTGAGGTAGAGGTGGTGACTTATCCAAATATAAATGTATTACTTGAGGCGGTGGTCTCAAATAAAGTAGATGCAGCATTTGACAATGTGGTTTCTATGGCCCATAATATTAAAAAACAAGGGTATGCACATCTCAAGATGGTCACACTTGGAGAAGAAAAACGTAATATTCATATGGCAGTGATAAAAGAAAATATTGTGTTACTTTCGATCCTGAATAAGGGACTAAAGAGTATCAGTACGGCTGAAAAAAATAGTATACGAGATAAATGGATTTCTCTAAAATATGAAAAAACTATAGATTATACTTTAATGTATAAGCTATTAGGACTTTTTCTTTTTGTGAGTATGGGATTTTTTTATTGGTATAGAAAAATAAGCAATGAAGTCACTAAGAGAAAAGAGAGTGAAGCACAAATATCTATGCTTATTGATAACATTCCATTAAATGTTATAGTCAGTGATTATGCTGGTCAAATACTTAGGATTAATGAACATGCAGTAAAAACTGTAGGGATATCAGCAGAAGAACTTTACCAACATAATGTGATGACATTTTATGCTGATCCTTCTGAACGTGAAAAAATACTTGAAATGATTCAAAAAGAAGGTAGAGTCAATCAGCATATGGTTACCTTCCAGAGATTAGATAAGAGCAAGATGGATATTATGCTCTCTATCATACCTATCGTCTATGATACAAAAAAAGCATTGCTCACAATCATGGTTGATCTGACAGAACGTATTAAAATGGAAGATGAACTTCGTCGGGCAAAAGAACTGGCAGACAGTGCCAATAAGGCAAAGTCAGATTTTTTAGCCAATATGTCACATGAAATTAGAACGCCTATGAATGCTATTATAGGTTTTAGTGAGTTGTTAAATGAAGAAATTAAAGAAGCGCGTTTAAAAGGATATGTTAAAACTATTAAAAATGCAGGTCGTTCATTGTTAACTCTAATTAATGATATTTTAGATTTGTCAAAGATTGAAGCAGGGAAATTAGAGATACATAAACGCGCAACCAATATATTTGATTTGTGTGAGGAAGTACTTAATATATTTATGATGGCAGTACGTGATAAAGATATAGAACTCATTTTAGATATAGATCAAGATATCCCCAAGAGTTTATTGCTTGATGATATACGATTAAGACAAGTTTTGGTTAATCTTGTAGGGAATGCAGTAAAATTTACCGAAAAAGGTTTTATTGCATTAAAAATACGTGCTTTAAAGATAGATGAACATTTGTCAAAACTGGATTTGGAGTTTATGATTGAAGATACAGGAATAGGTATTCCTTCCAACCAGTTGGAAAATATTTTTCAATCTTTTGAACAAGAGACAGGGAAAGATAAGACAGAATATGAGGGAACGGGTCTAGGGCTTTCTATTTCTCGACGTCTTACTGAACTGATGGGAGGTAAAATTTCTGTAAAAAGTGTGAAAGGTGAAGGCTCAAAATTCTTTTTACATTTGTACAATATAGATATTTCATCTATGCAAGTTTTACATACATCTGATACAGAAGAACATTTTAAGGCAACTACTATAGTATTTAAGCCAGCCAAATTGCTTGTGGTAGATGATATCAAAAACAATCGTGACTTAATTATTCAAAACTTTAATCATTCTGCACTGACTATAGTGACTGCCAATGATGGTATTACAGCTATCGAACAATATAAAAAGGAACAACCAGATATCATTTTGATGGATATACGTATGCCAAATATGGATGGCTATCAAGCGGCTGAAAAAATCAAAGCATTAAATAGCAACATCCCCATCATTGCACTTACCGCTTCAATCATGCAGGATGAATATGAACGGATAAAACGAAAAGATTTTGATGCATATTTGCGTAAACCTATTTTACGGGATGAACTTTTTTTAGCATTGAGCCATTTTTTAGCATATGAAACTATAGAAGAGATACGAGAAGATGAGGATACAAGTGAAAAATACATTGAATTTGATGATAACATTGTATTACATGCCAGACAAATTAGAGAAGAACTTCAGGAGAGTATTAGTCCTTTACATAAAAAAGTGATACAGAGTAACAATATTCAGGAAATAAAAGTATTTATTTCAACAATACGGGCATTGGGTGAGAAATATAATGTTGATTCCTTCATACAGTATGCTTCAAGGTTAGATGAAGCAACGGATACTTTTGATATTACGCAAATGCGATTTTTACTTCGTGAATACATGAAAATACAAGAAGCAATTGAATCCCTTTAATCCATGAGTCTTCTATGCTCCACCATGGCACAGTAATTTTGTACAACATTAATACCAGCATCTTTCACACGTTGTGCCGCATCATTGTTAATGAGTTCGAGTTGTGTCCAATAGGTTTTTACATCTCCTCTGACAATGACTGCATCGGCGATAGCATCTAGTGCTGCTGGTTTTCTAAATACTACAACCATATCTACGGGTACATCAATTTCAGCAAGACTTTTATAGACTTTCTCTCCCAAAATAGTATCACCTTTCGGATAGACAGGTATCATCTTATACCCTACATTCTTTAGGTATGCTGCTACATGGTTACTGGCTTTTGTAGTATCTGGAGAGGCACCAAGAACGGCTATAGTTTTAGCCTCTTGAAAGTATTTTTTCATCTCTTGGGCATTTGAGTTTACTTTTGGGAGTTCACATTCCATCTTCTTGTATCCTTTATTTTGATATAATTCTTCCATTATAGTATCTAGGAAAGTTAATGTTAGACTTAAACACCATTAAAAAAGCATATACAAGAATAACAGATGTGGTATATCATACGCCCCTCACATATGCACCAATGTTAAGTAAAATGAGTGGGTATGAAGTATATCTGAAAAAAGAAAACCTTCAACGTACAGGTGCATTTAAACTCAGAGGTGCTTTCAATAAAATTGCTACACTTGTTGAAGAAGACAGTCAAAAAGGTGTTGTTGCAGCAAGTGCGGGAAACCATGCACAAGGTGTGGCATTCTCAGCAAGATATTTCGAGATAGAAGCTACTATTGTTATGCCTGAGACTACACCACTTACCAAAGTGCAAGGTGTCAAAGACTTTGGTGCCAATGTTATACTGCATGGTAGTAATTATGATGAAGCATATTTATATGCAGTTACATTTGCTCAGGAGAATGATTATACATTTGTGCACCCTTTTACGGATGATGAAGTTATCTCAGGTCAGGGTACAGTTACACTGGAAATATTTGAAGAACTTGATGATTTAGATGCTTTGGTAGTTCCCGTAGGGGGAGGCGGACTTATTTCCGGTATGTCTGTAGCATCAAAAGCACTTCGTCCCGAATGTAAAGTGATTGCAGTCTCTGCCGCAGGTGCTCCTGCAATGAAGATGTCTTTTGATCAAAGGACAGCAATCGATACTATATCTGTAAAGACTATTGCCGATGGCATTGCAGTTCGTGACACATGGACAAAAACTTTAGACTACATTTTAGAATATGTAGACAGTTTTGAATCTGCATGTGAAGATGAAATAGCTTCAGCGATACTTTTTTTACTTGAGAAACAAAAAGTGTTGGTCGAAGGTGCAGGAGCCGTAGGTGTAGCAGCGCTGATGCACGGAAAAATAGATCTACCCAAAGGCTCAAAAATCGCTATTGTGCTTAGTGGAGGTAACATAGATGTAACAATGCTTTCTTTGATTATAGAGAAAGGTTTAATGAAAACTTTTCGTAAGATGAAATTGCTTGTAATTCTGGTTGATAAACCAGGAGCGTTACAACTTTTTACTAAAATACTTACTGATATTTCTGCAAATATTGTCCAAATTGGGTATGACAGAACCTCCACAGACTTAGAATTTGGTGATGCACATGTTTCTGTATCATTGGAGACAAAAGGTATCGAACATCAAGAAGAGATCAGAAAAAAGCTTAAAGAGGGTGGGTTCTCTTATAAGGAAGAACATTAGTGATAGCTATAGATTTAGGTTCCAATACGGTACGTGTTTTAGAGTTTGACTGTGAGGCTGCAAAAGAGATATCAAGCTATGAAAAAGTGGTTAAAACAGCAGATGGTCTTGCAAAATATGGTTTGATTAATACTGGAGCTGTTACACGTGTGATTGAGGCAATCAAAGAGATTCAGATGAAAATAGATTTTTCTGTACATTCTGTTACCGCAGTTACCACTGAAGCGATACGTAGAGCGTCTAATTCTGATGAAGTACTCGAACAGATTAAAAAAGAAACGGGTGTATCATTTTCTATTATTACAGGTGAAGAAGAAGCTAAATTTACTTTACTGGCTGTACAAAACAGATTGCAAAAACTCAAGTATGCTTCAGAGAATTTTGTACTTATAGATATAGGTGGAGGTTCAACTGAACTGATATTTCATTATAAAAACGAAACAATTTCCAAAAGTTTTCCTGTGGGTATTGTCACCATAGCACAAACCTATGAAACATTAGAGAAGATACAAAATATACTCTCTCAAGAGATGTCAGAGATACAACTTTTTTGTGATGAAATAGTTTCAAAAAAAGGAAATGTAGAGTCTTTTGTAGCAACTGCAGGTACCCCGACAACAGTGGCTGCCATGAAACTTGGATTGAATTACGAAACGTATGATGCTTCTAAAATAAACGGTACTTCATTAGTAATAGGTGAGTTGGATTTTTATCTTAAAAAATTGCTTTCTATGCCCTTTGAAGAGAGAGAAGTCGCAGTTGGGACAGGACGCTCTGATCTTATCGCTGCGGGTATACTGATTTATAAACAATTGTATAAGTTGTTAGGATTTGAATCTTGTATAGTTATAGATGATGGACTTCGTGAGGGTGTAGCTTTACACAGATGTTTAAATGGTGCTTCTACCAGCTAATATAAATGAAGTAAACGATGTTGATAGGCATACAAACTACATTTTAGCAGTAGAAGACTTTTATGAAGTGCTGCTTTAAGAAATGAAAAATAAAAAGGAAAAAACGCTCACACTTCATAGGCAAAATGATAATTAAAAAAAGTCAAAAAAAGTCAAAAAATGTTTTTTTAACCTGTGAAAGTACAGTATAATAATATTTGGATATAATCAGAAAAAATTAATGGAGTGTGTAATCATGCAAATGTCTGGTGCACAAATGGTGTGTGAAGCGATTATCGCAGAGGGTGTTAAGACCGTATTTGGTTACCCTGGTGGGGCTATCATGCACGTTTATGATGAAATATACAAACAAAAAGGGTTTAAGCATATCTTAAACCGGCACGAACAAGCTTCTGTACATGCTGCAGACGGATATGCAAGAGCTACTGGTGAAGTAGGTGTAGCTATGGTTACTTCAGGTCCTGGATTTACCAATGCTGTGACAGGTTTGGCAACAGCCTACATGGACTCTATTCCTCTGGTAGTTATCTCTGGACAGGTACCTTCACAGCTCATTGGAACAGATGGATTTCAGGAAATTGATGCTGTGGGGATTTCAAGACCATGTACCAAGCATAATTTTTTAGTACGTTCTTTAGAAGAATTACCACGTGTACTTAAAGAAGCATTTTATATTGCACGTTCAGGACGACCAGGGCCTGTATTGGTAGATATCCCTAAAGACATCACAGTGGATATTGGTGATTTTGAATATCCTGATTCGGTTGATATCCCAAGTTATAAACCGACGTATAAAGGTAACAAACGACAGATAGAAAAAGCGGTTGAAGCTATAAAATTGGCGAAAAAACCGTTATTGTATATCGGTGGAGGTGTTGTACTCTCCAATGCTTATGAATTAGTACGTGAATTTGTTGAAAAGACACAAATACCAACAGTTGAAACACTTATGGCAAGAGGTGTACTAGGAGCAAAAAACCCACTACTTTTGGGGATGCTTGGTATGCATGGTAATTATGCATCAAATATGGCAATGTCTGAAACAGATTTAGTCATCTCTCTTGGTGCAAGATTTGATGATAGAGTTACAGGTAAACTTTCTGAGTTTGCAAAATATGCTGATATCATTCATGTTGATATAGATGCAGCTAATATTGGAAAAATTGTAGAAGTGGATTATCCAATTGTTGGGGACGTAACGGAAGTTATGAAAAAGGTATTAGAGCAGATGGATGATATTGATACCGATAGATATGAAGCATGGAGAAACATCTTAAAGCGTTATGATGAACTACATCCACAATCATATGTTGACTCTGATGAGGTCATTAAGCCTCAGTGGGCGATAGAACGTATTGGTGAACTTATTGGTGAAGATGCGATAATTACGTCTGATGTAGGACAACATCAAATGTGGGCAGCACAACATTATCCCTTTGATAGACCACGCCAATGGATAAATTCGGGTGGACTGGGAACTATGGGCTTTGGTTTTCCAGCAGCTATGGGTGCAAAAATGGCATTTCCTGAAAAAACAGTTGTTAATGTTACTGGAGATGGTTCAATCCTCATGAATATGCAAGAGTTGGTCACTGCTGCAGAATACAAGATACCGGTCATTAATCTTATTCTTAACAACCATTTCCTGGGAATGGTTCGACAGTGGCAGACATTCTTTTATGAAAAACGTTATTCTGAAACAGACCTTTCTTTCCAGCCAAATTGGAAAGCATTGGCAGAATCATGTGGTGGTATCGGATATGATGTGACAACCAAAGAAGAATTTGATGCAGCTGTAAAAGATGCCATTGAACAGGATAAAGTATGTTTTATGAATGTGATTGTGAACCGTTTTGAAGATGTCCTCCCTATGGTTCCATCGGGTGGAGCATTATTTAATATGATGTTGCCACAGAAAATAGATGAGGAGGGAAAATAATGGGAACTCTTACAAATGAAAGACGTGTTATTTCTGTGATTGTGATGAATGAAAGTTCTGTATTAGCCCGAATAACGGCATTGTTTGCGGGACGTGGTTATAATATTGAATCATTGACAGTAGCACCGATTCCTAACTCAGATATGTCTCATATTACTATCGCTACAAAAGGTAGTGCCAAAATTATGGAGCAAATAACCAAACAACTGCATAAACTTATCCCTATTTATAAAGTAGTTGAACATGAAGAAATGGTTGAAAAAGAGATGGTGTTGGCAAAGTTCCCAATCGCCGAAAGTTTAGCAGATATCTCAGTGCTTGCTTCAGCATATAATGGTGGTGTTGTGAATGTAGGTAAAGAGATGATAATCGTTATGGTAGCAGATGAGCCAATGCGTATTAAGCACTTTATTGAAGCATCCCAGCGATATAATCCTTGTGAAATCGTACGTGGTGGTGTGGTTGCCATAGAAAGATAGTAATACTTTCATAGGGTACGGATTAAACGTACCCAAACATATAAGGACTTTAATGACCTACAAGCTCTCACAAATTCTAAAAGAACTCAATATAGATTTTCATGGAAATGACATTGATATAGATGGTATCCATACTTTAAGTGAAGCAACATCTTCACAACTTTCTTTTTTTACTGACAGTAAGTATATCTCAGAACTTTCCTCTACGCATGCTGCTGCAGTCTTTATAGATGAGAAATATGCAAAACTTTTACCAGCTTCAACGATTGCACTTGTTACAGATGAAGCCTATTTAAAGTTGGCACTTGCGTCAAAATTCTTTGCACATAAGATTACAACGAAAGGCACTCCTCCCAATGTAGGTGAAGGATGTGATATTGATAAGCTTGTACATTTTGGGGATAATGTGACATTGGGAAATAATGTCACAGTGATGTCAGGATGTTATATTGGTGACAATGTAAAGATAGCTAGTCATACGTTACTTTTTCCAAATGTGACATTGTATCATGATACAAAGTTGGGTGAAAGGTGCATTATACATGCGGGAACGGTGATAGGCTGTGATGGTTATGGTTTTGCACATACGAAGCAGGGTGAACATGTGAAGATTTATCAAAATGGGAATGTTTTGATAGAAGATGATGTTGAAATAGGAGCTAACTGTACCGTTGACAGAGCTGTATTTGGAACAACATATATACGAAAAGGTAGTAAACTTGATAACCTTATCCAAATAGGACACAACTGTGATATAGGTGAACATACTTTGTTGGCAGCACAGGTAGGACTGGCAGGATCTACTATCATGGATAGAAATGTGGTAATGGGAGGGCAAAGCGCATCAGCAGGACATTTACACATCGGAGCATTTTCTGTGATTGCGGGTAAGGGTGGTGTAACCAAGTCACTTGAAGGTGGTAAAACTTATGCAGGGTTTCCAGCTATAGAACATAGAACATGGCTCAAAATGCAAGCAAAAATTGCAGGATTGCTAAAACGTAAAAAATAATATATAATTTGTGATATAATTATTTACATTTAAAAACTAAAGGATTATTATGAGCGGAACAATTACAAAAATAGATGAAATGACATTAAGTGGTACAAAGGATGGGAGAATTTCTATTACAACAGTTGCACAGCCTTACGGACCAAAAAGTGAAAGTGTTGCGAGTATAGGTATATCTTTGCAGGCAAATGCAGATGAGCCAGATTGGAAGGTACATATTCCAAAGGCCAATATTGATGCAGTCATTGTTGCCTTGGAAGAAGCAAAAAAGAGTTTATAACTCTTTTTTATTCATCGAGTTTGTATACTGCATATTGTGCAAGGGCTCTTTTCATTAAATCTGGGTCAGG
>DQVJ01000067.1 GCA_015661795.1 Sulfurovum sp. | reverse complement strand
CCAGTCATCCCAGCAATCATTTTCTTTCTACGTTTAAGTACAGCAAAAAGCTCTCTTAAATCTATGGTATTTTCTTGCATACATTGTTGTTCTTGGTTCATTTTTTTCCTTGTTTTATATTATATATTTTAGTATATGTTTACGTTATTTTCCAAAGCTTATAGTCATCATACGTATAATGAGGTAAATGATCTAGTGCAGCCATAAGACATCCTTACTTTTTGATTATTATAACATAATGCGGAACCCTAAACCAAAATTTAAATCTGAAATGCAATCCCTAGATTTTTAAATCATATCCAAATAGCTCTTAGGCAACCATTTCTAATCCATAAAATACCTCAGATTTCTCTTCTCTTAGCTCTATCTCGATATAATATCTCTCTTCAAGACTACTATGTTTGTATGACATTTTTACCCCTTGACTTTAGTAGTTGAATGTTTTTGGGTATTTTAGTCTTCTTGAACTTAAAGAAGCAAAAAAAATCAACTAAATTTGGTTAGGGTATTCGCTTTGGATGTGAATTCGCCACATTTAAATAGACACCTTTTTACAGAAAGAATATTAGGATAATATGTTAGCAACAATCAAAAAATTAGAAATTAATTTACTTATAAACTATGTAGCAATTATTTATGCATTTTCTATACCAGTTTCAAGAGCCGGTATTGGCATATTTTCCGTTTTACTTTTTATTTTATGGCTTATCGAAGGCGATTTTAAAGATAAGTTTTACTTTTTAAAGAGAAATAAATTAGTAATTTCAATTTCTATGTTCGTTTTGTATTCGTTTCTGTCACTCGTCTGGAGCAGTGAGCCTGTTTCAGGCCTTAATCATTTAAGGAAGATTTTTTATCTTTTGCCGATTTTGGTTATTGCAACATCTATTCAAAAAGAGTTCCTTCCCCGAATACTGTCTGCATTTTTATTTGGAATGTTAATTAGTGAAATACTTTCATATGGTATATTTTTTGAATGGTGGAAATTTAACGATGTATTGCCCAATGATCCTACACCATTTATGAATCACTTGCAGTACGCAATGTTTTTATCTATGTCATCTTTGTTGCTTTTAAATCGTTTCTTTTTTGAAAAGGCATTAAAGTGGAAGATATTTTATTTTTTATATTTTTTAACAGTGACTTCAAATCTTTTTTTGAATGGTGGTAGAACGGGACATGTGGCATTTGCAGTTTCTATTTTTGTTGTTGGATTTGCAAATATAAAAAATAAATTTTTGGCATTCTTCTCTATGTTGCTATTGGTAGTTTCAATTTTTTATACAGCATATCATGTCAGTCCAGTTTTCAAAGATAGATTTGATGCGGGTGTTAGTGAAGCAAATAAGTTGTCAAATAATGCAAAAGATAAATATATTGGGTCTTTTGGTATTAGACTGGCAGTGTGGAAAGCAGGAAGTGAGATCATTAAAAAAAGACCAATACTTGGTACAGGTATTGGCGCAGAAATGAAGGTACTGAAAGAGCATATTGAAAAAGGCCATTATGACAGTGCTTTGGAAAAAGGATTTTTAGTGTTGTCCGATACACATTACCACAATAACTATGTGCAGGTTACAGTTGGACTTGGTTTGATTGGTTTATTTTTGTTTTTATTGATCTTTTATGAAATATTTAAATTAGATATTGAAGATAAAGAATTATCGAATTTAAGGTATATTTTTCTTGCTATTTACAGTATATCCGGCTTGCTGGAGTTAATGTTTGGCCCACAGTTTCCATTAGCCTTTTTTGCACTGTTTGTAGGGCTTTTCATAGGTTTTTCTAAAAGTAAGGCTAGGCTCTCTTCTCTAGCCTGAATTGTGGTTAAACTCCGGTACTATCTTTTTAAGCTGAGAAAGTTTATCTTCTCCGTTAACCAATAACTCTATATCGTTATTTAGCTGTCCTATATCATAAAGAGTAGCTGAAGCAACAGTTATGGAGTCATACTCTGTATTTACATCACTATCATCTATGAGTAACTCTTCATAAAGCTTCTCACCAGGTCTTAAACCTGAAAACTCGATCTCTATGTTTTCTTGACCACTCAGATCTATCATCTTTTTTGCCAGATCTACTATTTTAATAGGCTCTCCCATATCCAATATAAATATCTCTCCGCCTTTACCTATGGCTCCGGCTTGCAAAACAAGCTCACAGGCTTCAGGTATGAGCATGAAGTAGCGGGTAATGTCAGGATGGGTCACGGTAATATTTTGACCTTTTTCTATCTGGCTTTTAAACTTTGGTATGACCGAACCGCTGCTCCCCAGTACATTTCCAAATCGTACAGCAACCACTTCAGTATTGTGAGCAGCAACATTCTGTGCATAAAGTTCACAAATTCTTTTTGTTGTTCCCATGACATTGGTTGGACGTACTGCTTTGTCTGTAGAGATGAGTATGAACTTTTCTACATGGTTTGCTATGGCAACATCGATGCAGTTCTTTGTTCCCATCACATTGTTCAGTATGCCTTCTTCTATGTTTGCTTCTACCATGGGTACATGTT
>DQVJ01000008.1 GCA_015661795.1 Sulfurovum sp. | reverse complement strand
GAATATTTAAAATCGGCTACTCTGATTACACTATTGTGTGTGATGTTGATTACGATTTTTTATATCGTAAGGTATAAGAGAAGAAAAGAGATATTAGAAGACTAGTCTAATATCCATGCGATATATTTTTTCTTTTTAATCTTTACTTTTTTCAATGCTTTAAATACTTGATCGATGATTGTATGATGTAAAGCAATATAAGATTTAGTATCGGTTATATGTATTTTACCAATTAGTTTATTTTCGATGCCTATTTCTTTACAAAGTGTACCTAAAATATCTCCAGCACGTAATTTGGTTTTTTTCCCACCATTCAAGCAAAGTGTATCGTAATCACTTATCATTTTGAACTTTGCATCTATACGTAATTTGTGTATTTCACCTAGAGTTGCACGTGATTTTACATAGGTACATTTTTCCCGATCTTTCTGTGTAAATAATGAAAGGGCAGTACCTGTTGCATCTGCACGTCCTGTACGGCCAATACGATGGGTATAAACTTCCTGTTCAAAGGGTAAGTCATAGTTAATGACCAATGCAATATCTTTAATATCCAAGCCTCTGGATGCAACATCTGTAGCCACGAGGATACGCTTTGTTTTGTTTGAAAAAGCAATGAGTGATTCGTTTCTGTCTCGTTGATCTAAGTCACCATGTATATCTATGGCAGCATGCCCTAGTTTTAACAATATATCTGTGAGTGTAATCACTTGTGCTTTGGTATTACAAAAGATGAGTAAGGATTCAGGCTGGTAAGATTGTATAAGGGAAAAAAGGGTTTTGTTCTTATCGTCAGTTTCATAGAGGAGTTCATTGATCTTTTTAGCCTCTATGTGGGTATCTACTTTTATGGTAAGTGGTTCGTTGAGAAGTTGCTTGGCTAAGACCTCTATTTTTTCGGGAAATGTTGCTGAAAAAAGGAGGGTTTGTTTTTTTCTTGGCATATTAGAAGCAATTTTAACGATCGCATCATAAAACCCCATATCTAACATGCGATCTGCCTCATCAAGAACTAAAGTATTAATGCTATCTAAAAGCAATGTTTCTTTTGCTAAATGATCTTGAATACGTCCAGGTGTGCCTATAAGAATATGGGCTCCTTTTGCAAGCGATTCAGCTTGGGCACGTAAGGGTACACCACCATATAGTGTGAGTATTTTTAAGTTTTTTTTATAAGTGGCTGCATGACGAAGTGCAATCGCTACTTGTTCTGCCAGTTCTCTAGTAGGAGTGATAATAATGCTTTGGGGTTTCATATTACTTGTATCAGTATGTATGATACAAGGAAGTCCAAAAGCCAATGTTTTTCCTGAACCTGTTTTTGACTGAGCCAATATATCTTTGCCTGTCAATATAGGTTCAATTGTCTTATGCTGAATCTCAGTCATGGTAGTAAAACCAAGCAGTTCAAGGGTATGTATAAGGGGGGTAGGTATTTGGTTTATACTGTTAAATAATGCCATTTTAGTCGCTTTTAGTAAGAAATTTTATGTATTTTGAATGTATGTGGAGAAGTATAGATATACGAATGCGTGGACTGATGTCCACACATTAAATTAAACTTGGATTTTTGAATCTATTTCACTAGATAAGCCTAACATTTTTCTATAATTTAAAATAATTTTTAATGCTTCATCCTTCAAACGTAGTTTCTCTTTTTTTAGTACTTCTACTTCTTGATCTGTAAGAATAATTCTATTTGATACAGCATCTTCTATTTTTTGGTCAAGTTCATTGTGCTGTTCAAAAATTTTTGCAAAATGTGCATTGGCCAATTTTAATTCGTGTATTTCATCTCTGTATTCATGTAACATATGTACTCCTATATTTGTATATTTAATTGTAACGCTTTTATGGTTCAAATTAATTGAGAAAAATCAATTATGTTCTATATTCAGCATTAATTTTGACATATTCATAACTCAGGTCACAACCATATGAAATGTATGAAGCATCACCTAATCCAATATCACAGGTTACTTTAAATGTATGTTGTTTCATGATAGTGTAGGCTTTGTCTTCACGTATTTTATCTAACTCTCTAAATTCATCAGAATAGATAAGCAAGTCATCATAATAGATACTTAACTTTTTATCATCGCAGCTGATACCAGAAGCACCAATAGTTGATGCAATACGTCCCCAGTTAGGATCTTCTCCAAATAATGCAGTCTTTACAAGTAGAGAATTACTAAGTGCCATAGAAGCTGTTTTAGCTTCATCTAGACTCTTAGCACCTTTTACTTCGAAGGCAACAAGTTTATTAGCACCTTCTCCATCTTTTAAAATCATCATAGCAAGTTCAAACATGATTTTCTCAAGTGCTTGAGTAAATGCCTTTTTGTGATACGTAGCACTTTTTTTATTGGCAAGTAACATCACGGTATCATTGGTAGAGGTATCTCCATCTACAGAGATACGGTTAAAGGATTGCTCTGTAGAATCTGTAAGAAGTGTATCCATGTCTGCTTTTGGGATATCTGCATCCGTGATGATAAAACAGAGCATGGTTGCCATAGCAGGATTAATCATCCCTGCACCTTTACAAATGGCCGCAATATTAAAAATACTACCATCATCAAGTTCCACTCTAAGGGCTAGTTCTTTTTTAAAACTATCAGTAGTCATGATAGCACGTGAAGCCTCATGAGAATTTTTAGCTTTAAAATCTAGTTTTTCAAAAGCAGAAGTGATTTTATCTATAGGTAAACGGTATCCTATCACACCAGTAGATGACATGACAGGGTTAAGCACTTTTTGTTTTGTAGAGAGTGTGGACATAATTGTTTCAATATCTTCTAAGCCTGGTTCCCCTGTCATTGCATTGGCATTTTTAGCATTAATGAGTACAAAATCGGTTTGAAACCCTTGTGGATACGTTTGAAAATGTTTGATAGGTGCAGCTTGAAAAGTATTGGAAGTAAATACAGCAGAGATATCACAAGGAACCTCAGAACGTATGAAGGCTACATCTCCTTGAGTCATATCTGGACGCATTCCTACATGGGTTGCACCACAATAAAAACCTTCCACATTTTCAAGACCATTCTCTAATGTTATAATTTTATACAAATTTTAATTCCTCGGGTTTTACTTTTTTGCGAATGATTTTTTTAGCTTTGCTGATACCTTCTCCTGTACCAATAAGAAGAAGTTTTGCTTCAGGCATGATAATAGTATCCCCTTTAGGCATAGGGATAAATTGGTCATCCTTTTGACGGATACCAATGATGGTGACATTCGCAACGTCTCTAAATCTCGCTACTTTTATTTTTTTAAGTACAAGCCAAGATGTTTTAGAAACTTTAGCTTCCTCCATATCAAGGGGAGTATCTTTTTTATAAAGAAATTCTTGAAGTAAATTTTCCATATCTGGACGTGCTGCCATGGCATTAATACGTTGTGCCATGAGTTTGGTTGCAGTGACTACCTTGTTCGCTCCAAGCTTGAGAAGTTTTTGGTCATCTTCTTGGTTTTTGGCATTGGCAATGATAAGGTATTTTCGTCCACGTACTATTTCTCTTTCATACAGACGGGCTGATGCAATAGTAGCGATGTTGTCGGCTACATTATCTGCTAAGGTAATGACACCTTTGGCTGATGAGAGGTGTGACTTGAGTATACCTGCTTCCGTATGTGGTTCTGCACTTACAAAATAGGGGTAGTGATACTTTTTAGCGATATTTTCCATATCTTCACGCGGGTCAACGACTACAAAAGGGATATGGTTTTCACGCAGTTGTTTGGTTACTTGTATGGTAAATTCGTTATGGTAACATACAACAAAATGGTGTTTAAGTCTAGCAATTTCATAAAGCATTTTACGCTCCTTGACAGTTTTTTGAAATTCACCCTTTTTAATGACTTCTGCAATGATCCCCACAGCAATAGAAAAAACAACAAAGCCGAAGATAATCAGTGAAATGGTAAAGATACGTCCCATATCTGAAAGTGGTCGTTGTTCTCCAAATCCTACAGTAGTAAAAGTAATCCCTGTTTGATAGATAGCATCCATGAGTGGAAAATCATCTATAAGCATATAACCCATTGTGCCTATGAGCATGGTAAGTACTGTAAGTATAAAAGGGAGTCTAAAAGGGGCTAAATGTCCATAATATTCGTCATTTAGTGTGATGTGTGGTTTGGGTGCGCTTCTCCAACCGAGAAAACGTTTAAATTTTTGGATAAAATTCATGATAAGAGAGTATATCCTCTCTTATCTTAAAAGTATGAGCAAATGATTTAGTTAGCAGCTGCAGCCTGAGCTGCTTTTTTCTTCATGGTTCTAAGTGTAGAAGCGGCTACTTTAACTCTTTTAGTTGTTCCGTCTTCAAGCGTGATTTTTACGCTTCTAAGGTTTGGAAGTTGTCTTCTTTTTGTTTTGTTGTTTGCATGAGAAACATTGTTTCCTACAAGTGGCCCTTTGCCAGTGATTTCACATTTTCTTGACATGATATTTCCTTGTGTATGGTATCGCTGTATAAAACGGCGAATATTTTTTGGGATTATAGACAAAAGTTACTTAAAATCTTGTTAATATTAGGATATTTACAGTGTAGAGTATTGAAAGTTAGATATAGCTATAATAGCATAAATAAACATTGAGGATAATAATGTTAGTAGCTCCAAGTATACTTTCGGCTGATTTTGGAAAATTGGCTGAAGATGTAAAAGCCATATGTAAAGGTGGTTGTGACTTTGTACATGTAGATGTTATGGATGGACATTTTGTACCAAATTTAACTATAGGACCAGTGGTTGTGGAAGCGGTATCAAAAGCTGCAACCAAACCTTTGGATATTCATCTGATGGTGGAAAATAACAGTTTTTTTGTTGATTTGTTTGCACCGTTAAAACCAGAGTTTATCTCTTTTCATATTGAAGAAGAAAAACATCCCCATAGACTTGTACAAAAAATACGGGGCTTAGGTATTCGTCCTGCGATTACACTTAACCCACACACACCTCCAGAAGCCATAGAGTTTTTACTTGGAGATATAGATATGGTACTTTTGATGTCTGTAAACCCTGGTTTCGGGGGACAGAAATTTATTGCTTCTGTTATAGAACGTGCACAGCGTCTTAAAGTATTGATAGAAAAGAGAAATCCACAGTGTCTTATCGAAGTGGATGGTGGTGTCAATGACCAAAATGTGAAAGCACTTAAAGCAGCGGGTGTTGATGTAGTTGTGGCAGGTTCATTTGTCTATAAACATCCAGAAGGTATAGAAACAGCTATATCTGCATTAAAATAAAAGGTCTATCTTGAGAGTAAAGATTTGCGGGATTACCAACTTACAAGATGCTCTATATGCAGTTGAATGTGGCGCAGATGCATTGGGCTTTGTATTTTATAATAAATCACCTCGTTACATTACGCCCGCAGCAGCAAAAAAAATCATCGATAAGCTTCCTCCTTTTGTAGAAAGAGTGGGATTGTTTGTGAATGAAGGTGTAGACACGATAAATACCGTATCACGTTATTGTGACATTTCCCGTGCACAGATACATTTTGAGTTGGATGAAGTATCTTTAGATGCTATAGGTTTACAGGTATTACCTGTTGTTCGCGCTAAAGGAGCAGAAGACGTACATCAGTTTAAACATAGATATCGTCTTGTGGATGCATATAGTGAGGGCTATGGGGGTGCAGGAAAACGTTTAAATCTTGAATGGTTTTACGGCATAGACTGCTCTAAAATCATATTGGCAGGAGGACTTACCCCTGAAAATTTAGACCAGGTAAAACAGCTGGGTTTTTATGGTGTAGATGTGAGTTCGGGTGTCGAGTCTGTAAAAGGCAAAAAAAATCCTTTGAAAGTGAAACAATTTATTAACAATGCTAAAAGTTTTTGACGAGCTTACGATAGCATTTCGTAAATATGGCGGCGTGATATCAGAAGAACAGTATAAACAAATAGTGATGAAACATTCAACACTACTTGAGGACAGTGATACTATTTTTATACTATTGCAAGCTACAGGGTATCCTATTATTGAAGAGGCGGGAGGCTATAAGCTTGAGACCTATTTTACATCATATAAAGAACAAAAATACTGTGTAGTAGACATAGAAACCAATGGTTCTAAACCAGGTACATCACAGGTGATAGAAATCGGTGCCGTGATGCTTCAAAATGGAGAAGTGATAGATCGGTATGAAACATTTGTCCAATGTGCATTCTTACCAGAGTATATTACAAAAATTACTGGGATTGAACTTACAGATTTGATAGGGGCACCTTCAAGAAAGGAAGCACTTATTGGGTTACGACATTTTATGCAAGATGCGATATTTGTTGCACATAATGCTTCTTTTGATTATGGTTTTTTAAATGCCTCTTTTGAACGTTTTGGTTTGGGGCATATCGGTAATCCAAGACTTTGTACTATTGATTTGGCTAGACGTACTTTTGAGAGTGAACGTTATGGATTGGCATACCTTATTGATTTCTTAGGGATAGAAACGGCGACACATCATCGTGCATACAGTGATGCACTTTGTGCTGCTACTGTGATGAAAAAATCTATAGAGACATTACCAGCATATATTGAAAGTACAGATGAGTTACTGCGTTTTTCTACCTCTTCCAAAAAAGAGAGACGCCTTAAAAAAGAAGAAGGTTAAGCCTTCTTGTGATGCATTAATATATGATGTAAGAAGAGTATCTGCGCAAAGACAGGAGCAAAGATATTTGCTATAGGGAGATAGTTAAACAGTGAAGCCAGCATAGACAAAAGTGTACTTTTTTTTCTCAAAAATTTTCTTTTATCTTTAGGTATGAATAGAGATTGTACATCATACATGGTTGGTTCTTTAATGAGTATGGACCAAAGATACAGCATCACTATCTGACCAAATACCGGGATAAATAAAAAAGGAATACTAAACATAAAAAGAGCTAGAAAAATAATAGTGGCTTTGAGTGTTAAGAAGATAGAAGTATACAGATCGGCTGTACCGACAACGGGAATGTCAGGATAATGTTTTTTGGCAAGTTTGATGAGTAGCTTTTCACTCCATAAAGAAGTGAACAAAGAGACAGTACTGATAAATATCATATAGGCTAACCCCAAGGTAATGATGTTTGCTCCAGAAGTCTGTAACCATTCCCATGGAATCCATGAAAGGTATGAGACAATAAAGGAAGATAAGCCTTCCCAAAAATACCACACAAAGAGACTTACAAAGATAAAAGAAACAAAACCTACTTGTAGCACAAAGATAAGAACATCTTTTGAAAAAATATCTTTTAAACTTTGTTTGAGAACTTTTTGCATTTACTGATATTCATTTTTGAATTTTACATAACGAGTGGCTGAAGCATAGAGTTCTTTGACTTCCTCATCGCTGAGTGTACGGACAACTTTGGCTGGACTACCCATAATGAGGCTTCTGGGAGGAAAAACTTTATTTTTTGTGACAAGCGCTGAAGCCCCAACAATAGACTCTTTACCGATAACAGCACCATCGAGTATAGTAGCAGACATACCTATAAGACAGGCATCTTCGATAGTACATCCGTGTAACATGACACGGTGACCCACGGTGACATCATTACCAATGACTGTTGGGTTTCCATCAGACATATCTTCTTTTTTGTGGTGTGTCACATGGATCATGCTCAAGTCTTGTATATTGGTTCTGTCTCCGATGCTAATAAAATGTACATCACCACGTACTACACATCCAAACCATACAGCAGAGTCTTCACCCATTTTTACGCGGCCTATGACCGAAGAGCCTTCTGCAACCCAGGCATTTTTTTTAAGTTGTGGTGTCCACTTTTGAAACTTTAGTAACATTTTTTTCCTTTATGAGGCAGATTTGCCATGATATTATGATTCTTTTAAAATTCTATTTGCCAAACGACTGACATAATCAGGTGTCTCTTTTTTGGTTTTATTATGAATTTTACTGACATATTCTTCTAGCACATCATGATTGTTGACTGCTTTACCTAAAGGAGGTACTTTGGTATAGTTCCCGTCTTCTTGCAACTCCCAACGTAAAACATTGTCTGAAAGTTGCAGTTTAAGAATTTGCTCTATTTTTTGACTGAGTGTTTCCTCTAGTACCGGTGTCATCAACTCTACACGTCTTACGAGATTTCTTGGCATAAGGTCTGCAGAGGAGATAAAACATTTTACTTTATCGTGTTTAAAATAGTATATACGCGCATGTTCAAGGTATTTCCCAATTACAGATGAGACTGTAATATTTTCTGAAATGCCTTTTACCCCAGGTTTCAAACAACAAATCCCACGTATAATGAGGTCTATTTTACAGCCTTCTTGTGAAGCAAGATAGAGTGCTTTGATAATATCTGTATCTACAAGTGAATTTGCCTTAAGAATGATATGTCCTTGTGCACCTTGTTTTCGTTCTTTTTCTATGAGTTTGATGAGTTTTGGTTTGATTTGTTTAGGTGACATAAATAATGTATCAAGTTTGGTATGTGTCGAAAAACCAGTTAAAAAGTGAAAGAAGTGTGTAGCATCAGTTCCGAAAATCTCTTTACTGGTAAAATAAGACATATCTGTATATATTTTTGCCGTACTTGGATTATAGTTTCCTGTTGCAAGGTGTACATAAGAGGTAAGTTTAGCACCTTTTCTTTTAATGACCTGTGCTATTTTGGCATGGACTTTCAGTCCTGGAATACCATAAACAACATGTGCACCAGCTTCTTCCAGTGCTTTTGCCCAACGTAAGTTGTTTTCCTCATCAAAACGTGCTTTGAGTTCTACAAGTACCATGACTTGTTTTCCGTCACGAACAGCATCAATAAGCGCTTTGACTATAGGTGACTTTTGTCCCGCACGGTATAGTGTCATGCGTATGGCAATGGTTTCATTGTCTACAGCAGCTTGCCTAATAAACTGTACCACAGGTTCAAAACTGTCAAAAGGATGGTAAAGCAGGACATCTTGTTTGTCGATAACATCAAAAAGGTTCTCATTGTCCAGGGGAGGCAATGTTTTTGGATTAAAAGTAGGAAGAACCAAATGGGAGAGTGCTTTGTCTCCTACGATTTGCCACAGGCTGCCTAAGTCAAGCGGTAAACTTTTGTAGGTATAGATGTCCTTGTCATCAAGGTTGAGGTGTGAAAGTAAAAACTTGATAAGTTTTTTATCTGCACCTTCTGTGAGTTCGAGTCGTATAATCGAACCTTTATTTCTTGAACGCAGTCCTTCTTGTAAAATTTCCAAAAAGTCATCTGCTTCTTCTTCTTCTATCTCAATATCTGCATTTCTTGTAACCCTAAATCGCGTCGAAGCCAAAGGTTTAAACCCAGGGAAAAGTTCAGATGCAAAATGTTCAACCACTGACTCGATAGGAATAAAAGTTTGTTCTATCTGTAAAAACCTAGGAAGAATACGAGGGATACGAATCAGGCCATGTTTAATGTTTTTTAAATCATCTTTGAGTGTAATGGCAAGTCCGAAGCTAAGATTGTTTAGATGAGGAAATGGATGAGTCGCATCTACAGCGATAGGTATAATCACAGGGTAAATCTCATTAAAAAACATCTCTTTAACAATAGCTTTTTCTTTTTCACTCAGTGCATCAAAATTTTTTATGTTAACGCCATGGCTGTGCAGTTCAGCGATAATAGAAGTGTAACATGACTCCAATACCTTGTGTTCCTTATGCAAATAGGTGTGTATTTGGTCAAGTTGCTCATTTGGTGTGAGCTTGTCTGCACCGGTTTCTTGTACACGGGCTTTAAAGAGTGCTTTGAGTCCTGCGACACGAATCATATAAAATTCATCAAGATTTGTACCATAGATAGCAAGAAATTTGAGTCGTTCTAAAGAGGGAAGTTTTTCATCAAGTGCCTGTGCAAGCACACGAGAGTTAAACTGTAACCAAGAGAGTTCCCGATTAAAATAGAGTTGAGAAGAGTTTAAGTCCAATGCCATAGAATTCGCCTATATAATGTATATTTTAAGTATTATATCAAAAGTTTTTTTCTATTTACAGTTTTTTTATCTTGGCTATCTCATCACGAAGCCTTGCAGCCTCTTCAAAATCTAAAGCTTTAGCAGCAGCGAGCATCTTGGCTTTAAGTTCTTTGACGAGTTGCTGACGTTCTGCTTTTGGCATTTTATCGAGCTTACTGTGTTTGTTGTAAAGTTCACCAGCATCTTCTACTTTAAGGTCGGTATCCAGATCACGCAGTGTGGTTTTGGGTGTGATACCATGGCGTGTGTTGTATGCCAGTTGTTTTTCACGACGTGCCTGTGTGGTCTCTATCGTAAACTTCATAGAATCTGTTATTTTTTTGGCATACATCAGTACGATACCATTGGCATTACGTGCGGCACGTCCTGAAGTTTGGATGAGTGCGGTTTTGGAACGCAAAAACCCTTCTTTGTCTGCATCAAGAATGGCTACGAGACTTACTTCGGGTAAGTCAAGTCCTTCTCTAAGCAGGTTTATTCCTATGAGAATGTCAAATTCTCCTAAACGTAAAGAACGTATGGTTTGGTTTCGTTCTATGGCATCCATGTCTGAGTGCATATGACGACACTTGAGTCCCAAATCATTATAATACGAACTGAGTTCTTCTGCCATTTTTTTGGTCAGTACGGTGATAAGAACACGTTCTCCCTTTTCAATGACCGGCTTCATACGGTCATGTAGGTTTTCTACCTGATAGGTAGAGTCTATCACTTCTATGGGTGGGTCAAGCAGTCCTGTGGGACGTACAACCTGTTCTGCTACTACTGCAGAGAGTTCAGTTTCCAGTTCATTGGGTGTGGCAGAGACAAAGAGAAAATGGGGTGCTTTGTTGATGTATTCATCAAACATCAGCGGACGGTTATCCAGTGCAGAAGGCAGTCTAAATCCATGGTCTACAAGTACCTCTTTTCGGCTCCTGTCTCCAGCATACATGCCTCTAAACTGAGGCAGGGACACATGAGACTCATCGACGATGACAAGGTAGTCATCATGCATCGCCTCAAAATAGTCCATCATGGAGTAGGGCGTCTCTCCTGGTTTTTTACCTGTAAGGTGACGTGAATAATTTTCGATACCCTTACACATACCTGTGGCTTCTATCATCTCCAGATCAAACTCGGTGCGTTGTTTGATGCGGTTGTATTCTATCATACGGTCTTGGCTTTGGTAGTAGTTTAGCCGTTCTGCCAGTTCTTCTTCAATGCTTTTAACAGCAAGTGCCAGTTTCTCTTTGGAAACGATGAACTGGTTTGCAGAGTAGATGGTGGCTTCTTGAACCCCTTCTTCTTTTTCACCTGTGAGAGAGTTAAATTCATACACCGCTTCTATCTCATCTCCAAAAAACTCCACACGCCATGCAAACTCTTCGCTATAGGCGGGGTAGATGTCTATGACCTCACCATTGACCCTAAAGTCACCTCGGTCAAAAAACTCATCATTTCTTTTGTACCCCATGTCCACCAGTCTAAGTAAGAGAGCCTTTTGGTTGTATTCTTCACCCACTACGAGTTTTTGTACAATGCTTTTATAGTCATCTGGACTCCCCAACCCATAGTTGGCAGAGACAGACGCGATGACAATAACATCGTCATGATGTAGCAAAGAGGCTGTGGTACTAAGGCGCATGCGTTCTAACTCCTGATTGATGGAGCTGTCTTTTTCTATGAACAAGTCTTGTCGGGGCAAATAGGCTTCTGGTTGGTAGTAGTCATAATATGAGATGAAATACTCTACATGATTGTTGGGAAAAAAACTTTTAAACTCAGAGTAGAGTTGCGCGGCGAGTGTTTTGTTGTGGGTCATGATAAGGGTAGGTTTTTTGGTCTTCTCTATGACTTTTGCCATGGTGTAGGTTTTGCCTGAACCTGTTACCCCCAGTAAAGTTTGATATTGGTTGCCTTCTATAATGGATGATGAGAGTGCTTCTATGGCTTGAGGTTGGTCACCTGCTGGTTGATATGGACTGGCTACTGTAAAATTTGG
>DQVJ01000004.1 GCA_015661795.1 Sulfurovum sp. | reverse complement strand
TGTTGGTCTTTTGTCATTCCAATACCATCATCTTGAACCGAAAATGATATTTTAGGGTTGAGATCACCTTCGTTATGTATTTTCTTAATAATAAGATTAATCTCTCCCCCATAACTGGTAAATTTAATGGCATTGGAGAGTAAGTTAATAAGAATTTCTTTAATCTTGGTTGGATCACCTTTAAGTTTTGTGGAGATAGTTGGATCCATATAGTAATTCAAATCAATATTTTTCTCTGCAGCAGAAACAGCATATGTCTCAACAGCACTTTCAAATTCTTCAGCTGCATCAAATACGATGTTTTCAATTTCAATTTTATTACTTTCAATTTTTGAAAGGTCAAGAATATTATTGATAATACTAAGTAGGTTTTCTGAACTTTTATCAATAATAGCCAGGAATTCATCTTGTTCTGCTGTGAGGTCTGTGCTTCTAAGTATTTCTGTAAATCCAACAATACCGTTAAGTGGCGTACGAATCTCATGTGACATATTGGCAAGGAAAAGTGATTTTGCCTCATTTGCACGTAATGCAGTTAACTTGTCATCTTTTGCAGTTTCAACTAAGGTTTCAAGGAATCGATAAGCTTCTTTTGTCCCTTCGTGGGTATCAAGGTTAACATTCTCAATCTCAGAAGTATCAGAAGAAAAATACTGTTCACTATTTTTCATTTCATCTACAGCTTTATTAAGGACATCTTCAAGTTCTTTCATATTTCTTGAAATGTCTCTTGCTGTTTTATATCCTATATAAGCCAATATAAAACTGAGTATCCAAATGATAGCAGCAATTGTAAGTAAGGTTAGTTGCTCCTGAAGGTAAATATCACTTTTCCCCCATAATGTGTTTGAAACAATGAGTTCTGCTTTTGAAAGAAGTGAGATTTTCTGTGTTTGAAGTGCAAACCAGTCCATAGCTTCTTCAGCATAATCTCCATTATCTACATCTGTTTGTATAGCAGAAGATGTTTCAGCCAAATCCTGTAGCATCTCTATCGTTTCGGGTTTTTTGAATAGTACATCTAATTGTTGACGTAAGTCAGTATTATTTACTTGTTTGAGTTCAAATACATTTGCCTTTGTTTTAAATGTATCCCAAAGCGCCATCTCGTTAAATGACATTGAAGCTTTTTTCGTCATATAGTATGAAACAAGACCTCGTTCTAATCCAGAGTTTTCTTTTGCTATATAAAGTTGTGAAAGTGTTGAAATTAAAGATGAAATTTCGGTATTGAGTGCAAAGTTGTTGACCTGCAATAGATTGTTAAGGATAGGTGTTGAAATTGTTTTTGTATAACCATTGAAAAATATTTTTTTAAAGTCGGCATTTTTTGTATCAGCTTCTTTTCTTATCTTAGGTAATTGCTTAAGGTTAGATAGCAGTGACTGGTATGTATGGGTATTAAGTGTATTTTTTTCACCCAATAAATCAAGTAAAAAAGGTAAATAACGTGTATCTTCAATCTTTATATTTTTTTGTGTATTTCTGATAGAGTTGTCAGTGTTTTTCCGCTGTTTCTTAAGAGAGTCGCTAAATTCTTTTTGTCCGCTTGCAAGGTACATAGCAGTAAGTCCACGTTCTTTACCTGCTTCAGTTAACAAATTAGCAAGATGTGCATTATTACTCAATACGGATTTGAGAGTATTCGCTTTTTCATAGTTGATATAAGAAGTTACAAGGAAATAACTTGAAAGTAATGCCAGAAGTATAATCGGTAAGAGCCCAATCAGTTTAAGTCTATTCTTAATTGTCATCGTTTAGTTCCTTTTATTTCGTAATAATATTAATTTGTTGTTCAAAAGATAAAAAATGTGCCCAATAACGCTTGATTAAAGCTTCTATATTATCTATATCATCACAAAATTGTATATCATAGAGTGTATCTGAAAGGGCATTAATACGTAGATTACTTGAAGCCCCTTTGAGTAAATGACCTATTTTTTGTATGCTATCTAGGTCGCCTTTTTCATATGCGAGTAACATTTTTTTTGTTTCAATATGCGCTTGTTCAATAAAATCATGCACAAACTCTTCAATAAGTTCTACAGGTAAAGATAGGTCATTTGCAGCTTCTTCCAATTGAAAATCAAAGTGTACAGGTTTAATGTCATCCAAGACAATACTATTTGAAGTACTTTTTTCTTCTATGGTCTCTTTTTCAAAAGTATTATAGATAATTGCATCGTCTTTAGCTTCTTCTTTTTGAATAGACACTGGAGATATTTTTGTATCTTGTATGTCATTTGTTTGAGTAGTGGTTAGTCGAGAAAGCAGATGATAGAAAGATTCAACTAAGGTTGCAAGCTTGTCTTCTGGTTGTAGTGAGAGCTGTCTCATAATATCATTGACTTGGGGAAGTTGTAATATATCTGCAAGTTGTGTTAAAGTGTCTATTGCTGAAGATCGTTTTTCTTCATTGGTGCTTTGAAGATCTTCTTCTAGTGAGATGGCAGTATCAATATATTCATTTAGAAATGTATTATAATCTTCAGTAGAAATACCAATGTTTTCACTCACCTTAGGGACATTGATAATAATCGGTGTTGAATCTAAGAGAGGAGAATCCTGATTTATATCAAGTATCTCATTGGTAGAATCAGAAATAGTAGTTAATGTAATTTCATTTGTATTTTCTTCGAGAGTCTCAGGGATAGTAAGTTCAAAAAGTTCATTATCGTCATCCAAAAGGGTTTCTTTTGGAGTGACTATGTCGTCATCCGTCTGATTTTCTTCGGAAATATCGGGGAGTGTTAAGTCAAAAAGTTCATTATCGTCATCCAAAAGGGTTTCTTTTGGAGTGACTATGTCATTATCCGTCTGATTTTCTTCGGAAATATCGG
>DQVJ01000240.1 GCA_015661795.1 Sulfurovum sp. | reverse complement strand
ACTTTGGCTTTAAGCTTTTTAAAACTTGCCTTACCCATACGGTCAAGTACCGGCAAGGCACCCCCCTCAGCCATATAACGGTCTATCACCTCTAAGTTTGCCACGGGTATGAGCAAAGCATCTTCATTCTGATAATGCATGACGACAAACTCCGATAAAGAGCCAAGTACCTCTCTTTTTTCAATTCCCTTGAATATCCCCACACCGTAGTTTTCATGTACTACATAATCACCAGGTTTTAGCTCATCTAAAATAATAGATGCTTTTTTCACTTTTTTACGTTTAAGTGGTTTATTCAATGATAAAATAAGTCTATCTGCCCCAAGGATATTGACAATACCTTCTTGATACACAAACTGTATATTCTCAAAATTGTCCAATTCTGAACCACGTACAATACTCTCATTTTTAGCAATAATGACAATCTCTTTTTCTTTATGAGATTCCAAAAGTTTATTATGGTTGACCACTTCCAAATCACGGTATTTTGAGCCTTCAGGTATAGCAGGCAGTAAAAAAGACTTACGGGGAATCAAAGGTTCTGAAAGTTCATATATCTCTTTAAGCTCATCATCCAGAGAAGATGCCCAAACACCTGAAAAATGTTCCAGTGCACTCTCGGCTAATTCTTCTAAGTGCCAAAGCCCCAATGAATCTATATCTTTTACAAATGTATCATACTTACTTTGTTCTGTCCGTAGTTTTAAGGATTCATATTCTTCTTGGCTCAATGCTAAAAATGAAGCTGTAAATGTAAATGACTCCAATTCCTCAGGCAAACGTTTCTGTGTATTTTCATCATAATGTTGAATCGTCTCAACCTCTTCGTCAAACATAGAGATTCGATAAGGTTTTGTGGCATCTATAGGAAAAATATCGATAATATCCCCACGGAAAGAGACTTCTCCGCGACTTGCAGCTATGTCCGTAAAGTGATACCCCCAATGGTAGAGTGTCTCTTTTAATGTTTGCAGGGACAGTGTTTCTCCAAACTCTATAGTCTGTTTGTCAAAATATTTCTCTTTTGGAAATGCAACAAGCAAGGTACGCACAGGAGAGATAAGTACTTTTTTCTTCTTACTCTCATAATATGTTGCCAAAGTGATTAAAAATGCCTGGATTTCTTCATCATACGCACGCAAATCTTCACCAACGAAGACACGTAAATCAGGTAAAACAAATGTATCAAATCCTAATAATACTGCTACATCACGTATTTGTAAAGCTTCTTTATCATCTTTACAAATAAGTAGTTTGTCTTCTTCTAATCCTTCCAGGTACTCATAAATATTACTTTGATACATTAAACCTCTTTAAAAATTCTTCAACCACATAGAAAGAACCAAATACTAAATACTTTTCATTTTTTTGTATGCTTCCCTCATAATCACTATATGGTATACCTAGCTTATTTAGTGCCTGTTTTATCTCTTTTTGTGTTGTAACACGTTGTGAATGAATATCGATAATCTCTACATGTTTTACTTTGGGTTGGAGTATGCGCAACACCTCTTCATAATCCTTATCATCCAAAGAATTATAAATGAGTATCACCCTCTCATCTAAAACCTTTTCTATGGCCACTGCGGCTAAAGGGTTATGTCCGACATCTATACGTATGTTCTTCGTTAAGGCATAAAAACGTCCAAACAGTTCTACTGTAAGCAAATCATTTATCTCATACTTTATACCTAAGATATCTAAAGCTTTCAACGCTACACCTGCATTGTCTGCAAGGTAATCTGCCCAAGATTTTTCTTTAATAATAGTGAGTAATTGTTCACTCATGTTATCTGCTTTTTCATAGATAAAAAGCTCTGCTTCTTTTTTCAAAGCTATTTCTTTTGCCACTTCAAATACTTCAGAGTAAGGCTGTAAAGCCAATAAAACCTTGTTTTGAATACTCCGTATTTTTGTTCCAGCTATTTCTTCTATCGTTTCACCTAAAAAAGCCTGATGGTCTAACCCTATAGGCGTAATAATACTCAACTCTTTATCGCATACATTGCTTGCATCAAACTCCCCACCAAGCCCCGCTTCAAGTATCATCAAGTCACACTCCTCAAATACTACCAGAGCCAATAGCGTGGTATACTCAAAATAACTCAAACTTTCACTCATCTCTTGACCTAAAATCGGGAAAAGCCTTTGATGCGCATGCTCAAGTACTTCATCTGAACTATCACATCCATCTATCCAGATTCGTTCATTAAACTTCACAATATGTGGAGAAGAAAAGTGTCCAATACATAGTCCACTGTGATATGCAAGATGTGCGAGTATCCGTCCCGTGGAACCTTTTCCATTCGTTCCTACAATATGTACTGTTCTTGGATGTTTAATATGTGGCTTTAACAAACTGTATGCATGGTGTACTCGTTTATGATTTATCTCTTTATAATACAGTGGTTTTCTCTCAATAAATGTTTGAAAATCCTGCATCAATTGGCTTCTTTTAACATGCCTTTAGCACTGACATATGCTAAAAATTCATCCAATGCCTTCTCCAAACCTTTACGAATAGCATCTATACGAAGGGTTGAAGATGTAAGCGAAGAAGCTTCAATATCAGATTCCACAATGGAAGTAATAAGCTTAGTGCTTTTACCTTCTTTATTGACCATAGTAAAATGCACAAGTATATTTGCCCTATACCGTGTTACATACCCATTTTCATAGGCAAGTGGTGCATACGTACTTCCTGCATATGCTATCCTAATCTGACTTTTTGCTTCAGCTTTACTTGCCACTCTGCCTTTAAAACGGTTATACACCAAACGGTTCATTTCATCTTTAATAAATGGTGCATTTTCTGGTTCAACTCTATCGACTATTACTTCCACATACACCGTATCTGTAAAAATATTTTTTATCATATGAGAAGAGGGTTTATATCCACAAGCATTTAAAACCAATAACAATATGGTTACCATAAGTATATTTTTCATCTTCTCACTTTTTCTTTATTAATTTGGTTTTACTGCGAGGTTAACCAGTTTATTGGGTACCACTATCTCTTTTACGATGGTCATACCTTCTAACCACTTCGCACCGGCTTCTTTTGCAATAGCTAAAATCTCATCACTTGATGCAGAAGGACTTACCTCAACCTCTGTACGCTTTTTACCACCTATCATAACCATATACAAGATACTATCTTGTACAAATACCTCTTCTCTTACTACAAGTTTAGCCCCCAAATTATCTCTATCAAATAACAACTCTGAAAGTTCAGTCGTCACATGAGGTATGATAGGCTCTAAGAGGTTCAGTATAATATAGATTCCCTCTGTCCATACCTCAGCATCATCTTGTTTATCTAGTGCATTAAGTGCTTCCATACATGCAGCGATGAGCGTGTTAAAAGCAAACGTTTTTTCGTACACATCTGTTGACTTTCGTAAGGCTTCGTAAACTTTTACACGTGCAAGTTTACTTTCTTTATTCAACGTATTTTGGTCTATAATTGGAAGTCTATTGCCTGTGACTTTTTCTTTTCTATCATAGAGTTTTTTAATAAACCTAAACGCACCTTCTACAGCTGAATCATTCCACTCTAACTCTTTAGCAGGAGGTGCTGCAAAAAGGGTAAAAAGTCTTGCTGTGTCAGCACCATATTTTTCGACCAAAGCATCTGGGTCTACCGTGTTTCCTTTAGACTTAGACATCTTTGTGCCATCCATCAATACCATACCTTGGGTAAGTAGATTCTCAAAAGGCTCATCTATATCATGGTAACCAAGGTCACGTAGCACTTTGGTGAAGAAACGGGCGTATAGTAGGTGTAGGATGGCATGTTCTATCCCACCGATATACTGGTCAACCCCTAGCCAATAGTTGGCTTCTTCTTTGTCTATACCTGTCTTGTTCCATTTCTTAGGGTTGGTCGCATAACGGAACTGATACCAACTAGACTGTACAAAGGTGTCAAGTGTATCTGTCTCACGTTTCGCCTCTTTTCCACACTTTGGACAGGCACAGTGAGACCATGTAGGATGCTTTTCCAGTGGGTTACCCTCTCCTGTTATCTCTACATCATCAGGTAATGCAATAGGTAAATTCTCTACCTTTTCAGCTACCAAACCACAATCCTCACAATGCACAAAAGGGATAGGCGCTCCCCAATAACGTTGACGGCTTATACCCCAGTTTCTTAGCTTATAGTTGGTTGTCCCTTTACCTAAAGAGCTCTCCTCAAAATACGTAATGATTTGTACTCTTGCCTCAGTATTTTTTACACCAGTAAAGGCTTCTGAATTTTCTAAAACCCCTTCTAACGTATAAGGTAATGTATCACCACCAGATATCACTCTTTTTATAGGTAAGTCATACTGTGTAGCAAACTCAAAATCTCTCTCATCGTGTGCTGGTACTGCCATGACTGCACCACCACCGTAAGTTGCAAGTACAAAATTTGCTGTCCATACAGGTATCTCTTCTTTGCTTAGAGGATGAATAACTGTTAAACCTAAATCATACCCCTCTTTACCCTCTTTGGCACGTTCTATTTCTGTCATGTTACTGATAGCGACTATCTTTTCTGCCACATCACTATCAAGTAAGTCATGGTCTAATAAATACTTGGTAATAGGATGTTCAGCTGCAAGTGCCGAATACGTCACACCATAAATGGTATCAGGACGTGTAGTAAACACTGTGTATTTTTCAAAATTCCCACCAAGTTTCGCTTTAGATGCTTCACTTAACTCAAAGTCAAACTCAAGCCCTTGAGATTTCCCTATCCAGTTACTTTGCATCGCAAGAACTTGATGAGGCCATTTTCCCTCAAGCTGTTTCAAATCACCTAACAAATCATCTGCATATTTGATGATGTCTAAGTAATACCCTGGCATCTCTTTAAGTTCTACTTCATTGTCACAACGCCAACAGCACCCTTCTTCTACCTGCTCGTTGGCAAGTACTGTATGACAGTCCTCACACCAGTTCACCGTCGTAGACTCACGATAAAGTAAACCCTCTTTAAACATCTTGATGATAAACTCTTGTTCCCACCTTGTATACAAAGGGTCACATGTCGCAAACTCACGTGATTTAGAAAAACTAAGTCCAAGCGTGTTTAGCTCTTTTCGCATGTAGTCTATATTGGCATACGTCCAGTCTTTAGGATGACGTCCATGTTT
>DQVJ01000100.1 GCA_015661795.1 Sulfurovum sp. | reverse complement strand
TTTTACCAATGTCATTAACCCAAGGGCTTTCATTCAAAGAAAAGAAGAGTTTAAAAAGACACTTCTTAAAAAGGGATGCTCTATCGGTGCAAATGTCACAGTAGTATGTGGAGTGACTATTGGTGAGTATGCACTCATAGGATCTGGGGCTGTTGTCAATAAGGATGTGAAGCCGTATTCTCTTATGGTTGGTGTACCTGCTAAACAAATAGGGTGGGTTGGGATATCTGGGAATACACTTACTTTTGTTGATGGTGTTGCAGAAGATGACTTTGGAAAGTACACACTCATAGATAATCAGTTAAGGATAAAACAATGCAAATAGATTTCGCAAAACTACAGTACCAGTATCAGTTATATAAAACAGAGATAGACGAAGCTATACATGCTGTACTTGACAAATCTAATTATATTATGGGGGAAGAAGTTACCCAACTAGAACAGTCTTTGGAAACTTTTACAGGTTCTAAACATGCTATTACCTGTTCAAGTGGAACGGATGCACTTTTACTTGCGATGATGGCACTTGACATACAGCCAGGTGACGAGATTATCACAACGCCTTTCACGTTCATTGCTACTGCCGAGACTATTGCATTTTTGGGTGCTGTGCCAGTCTTTGTAGATATCGATGAAAAGACATACAACATTGACCCTTCCAAAATAGAAGAAAAGATTACAGCCAAAACAAAAGCCATTATGCCAGTCAGTCTCTATGGACAACCTGCAGATATCTATGCCATTCAAAAGATAGCAGATAAGCATCAGTTAAAAGTTATTATAGATGGAGCACAAAGCTTTGGAAGCACTTTTAGTGGGAGAACTGACAGTAATTTAGGTGATATTTCTACCACTTCATTCTTCCCTGCAAAACCACTGGGATGTTTTGGCGATGGGGGTGCAGTCTTCACAAATGATGATGCAATAGCTGCCAAGATGAAATCTCTCAGAGTACATGGGCAGTCAAAACGCTACCACCATAAATACATTGGTATGGGTGGACGTATGGATACGCTTCAGTGTGCTATTGTCTCTGTAAAGTTAAAATATTATGCAAAAGATTTGGCTCTTCGTCAGGAAGTGGCAAGTAAATATACAAAAGCTCTCAAAGGCAAAAGTATTATTTTGCCTTTTGTAGACACCAACGCTACTTCAGCATGGGCTCAATATTCCATAAGAGTTCAAAATAGAGATGAACTTCAAGTAAAACTCAAAGAACAAGGTATCCCAACCGCAGTACACTACCCTATGCCACTTCATTTACAAGAATGTTTTGCCTATTTAGATAAAGGAAAAGGGAATTTTCCTATTTGTGAACAGGTTTCTAATGAGATTATGTCTTTACCCATGAACCCTTATCTAAATGATGAGGAAATAGCATATATCAGTAACAAGTTGTAATTATTGTTTGTACCAGTAGTTAATCATTCACTCAAATACAATCCAGCACTAGATGGATTACGTGGTATTGCTATTTCATTGGTATTGCTATTTCATATATGGCCTGAACATTTTTCTTTTGGTTATGTTGGGGTTGATATATTTTTTGTATTGTCCGGATATTTAATCACACAAATCATATATACAAAACTTCAATCAAACTCTTTTTCTTTTAAAGAGTTTTACAGAAACAGAATTCGCAGAATATTTCCTGCTATGATTATTGTTGTATTCACAACATTTTTGATTGGGTATCTGTTTTTCTTCCCTTCAGAGTTAGAACAACTTGGAAGACATATCAAATCTTCTGCATTTTTTTATCAGAACTTTAGACTTATAGGGGAAGTAGGATACTGGGATGATGCGGCTCAACTCAAACCATTGCTTCATTTCTGGTCTTTGTCCATAGAAGAACAATTTTATCTGCTCTGGCCATTAATTATTTTTGTACTCTATAAACTAAGAGCAAACCTATTTGTTTCTTTATTGATTGTTTTTTCACTACTGCTAGTAGTCCCACAGTTTACAGACATCGATATGTTTTACCATTCATTTGCCAGATTTTGGGAGCTTTCATTCGGTGGTCTGGTCTATGCGATCAGCACTAAATTCAATACTTCAAAGTACATCAACAAGTTACAACTTGTTATCTTGATATTATTTGTGATATCTATTGCGTTTACTTACGGAAACACTACATTTAATTTACTAAAAACACTTGTTGTGGTTGTCACTACCGGACTGCTTATATTATCCATCTCTAGTAATCCAAATCAAAAAGTATTATCATCTTCACCATTGGTATTTCTGGGACTTATTAGTTTCCCTTTATATCTATGGCACTATATATTTCTGAGCTATATGCATATATTTGGTCTTGAAGTTCAAGACTATGGTATTTGGATAGTTCTTTTTTCTGTGTTTATTTCATACTTAACATATAGATTTATAGAAATATATGCCAGAAAACAGACTAGTTATAAGTTTGCTGCTTCCTTGATTGTTATAGCATTGGCTATTGGTTTTTTGGGTCAATATGTCAATAAGCAAAATGGCTTACAAAATAGGACCCATTTGATATCAAATGATAAATTTAAACAGCAATTCATTAGAACTCCTGCACAAAATCAAACAGGCATACTATTAACAACAAAAATATTGGGACATAAACCAACCAATGATTATATCAAAGCAACATCCGATGATTTATCAAAAAAGTTTATTGCAGTCATTGGTGATAGCCATGCCCATACAGCCTACCCTGGGTTTGCCAAGGAATTTAGTAAAAAAGGGTATGAAACTATTCTACTTGCCAATTCATCTTGTCCACCTTATTTAGGGGGGGCAATGGGTAAAAATATGGCAGATGTTCAAAAATGTGAAAAAAAGATATCTGACATATATACTACCATTAAAAATATTCTACATCTTAAAAAAGTAATCTTAGTTACTAGAGGAACCGAATATATGAATGATATTGGTTACGGAGTTGTAGATGATGGGGGGAAGCCATTAAATTACCATTTTAAAGATTTCTTTGCCAATAAAACTTCTTATGATCAAAAAGAAAAATTTTTTGAAGTTTTAGAAAATAATTTTAAGAAATACAATAAAAATGACAAACTTAATTTCTATTACCTACTTGAAAATCCAGAACTTGGCTTTTCTCCAAAAAATTGTATGGAAAGACCATTTAGTCTTTTTCCTTCTGAATGTAGACTTAGTTATGAAGACTATATAGCTAGAGCAGGAGAATATAGAACTAAAGTTAAAAATATTAGTAAAAAATATCCAAATATAATCATACTTGACCCGAAAGATCTATATTGTGATACTAAATATTGTTATGCTATAAAAGATGGTAAAATGCTATATGCAGATGATGACCACCATAGTGTAGATGGATCGATTATACAAGCTAAATATTTGATTAAAGGGGATTTTTTTAAATGGTAAAATACACTCAATCATATATTAATTTTGCATTTTTTATAATTTTCCCCCTTTTTTTTCTATATCATGTTTTAGTTGCTAAAAACTATTTACCTCCTTTTTTAGGAGGATACTTTACTGTTATGATTTTAGTCAATTTACCATTTCTTATAATAAGTACAATACTCTTATCGGGTGTTAAAAAGAATCATATAACATTTATCGAAATACTATTTTTTATTTTATTATTATATTTTTTCTTAATTTCAGTTGTGAATTTTTTTTTCAATCCTATACCAGATAAAACTCTCATGCTCGTACATTCCATTCAAGGAATACTTTTTTTATTTATATGCTATGTACTTGGTAAATATATAGACATACATAATCAATTTTTAAAAAAAATAATTATATTTACTCTCATTATTTTTATGCTTCTTATCATCAGTAACTTAAATGAATATTCAATGTTTGATTTATCAAAGAAAACTAATATGAATATTTCTTATCAGGGCTATGCTCGCATATTAACAGTATTGGGCTTTTTTTCAATAGCGATGATTAAAAACATCAAATATAGTCTTGCTATCTTCATTGTGGCAAGCGTTGCTCTTTTTTTTAACGGAGCCAGAACAGAATTTGTAATATTTAACTTAACAGGCTTAATGTACTATATCCTTCTTAAACCGAAATTACTTTTTCCTCTGATTGTGATCTTCTTAAGTATGTTGTTATTTATTATATTCAATGATTCAATTCAACAATTTTTATTACATAACCGATTATTTGAATTATTATTGGATCGAGAAAATTCAACAAGTGGTAACGCGAGATTAAATACTATAATTTTAGCAGTGCAAACTATTCAAGATTATCCACTTTTTGGAAACTATGGAAGTTATATAGAAGTAGGTGGCATAGGGTGGTATGCTCACAGTATTATATCTGCTTGGGTTGATTTAGGACTTTTTGGATTTTTAATATATATATTTATGTTCTTTTTAATGTTCTTGTATCTTATAATGCATAGAAATAGAAAAAATACTCCAGAATATAAACTTTTTTTCTTGTTTTATGTATTTGTATTTCTTGCTATGTTAGTTTCTAAAAATTATTCATATATGCTTTTTGGCTTTCTCGTAGCATTTTATTCAAGAAGTGCCTATGTTAAATAAATTCAAACCTAAAACAGAATACTCTAAAAATATACTGACCTTAATGTCAGGTACTATGCTAGCTCAAGC
>DQVJ01000007.1 GCA_015661795.1 Sulfurovum sp. | reverse complement strand
CCTTCTTCTATCTCTACTATGATTGGCGTGTTATACAGTATTTCATCCTTAGTAGATATCGTTTATAAAAAGTTTGTCTTCAAAACCTTAGAGATATTTTCATATGATGTGATGCGCCAACCCATTTCTACACCACGTATGACTCGTATGGTAATACGTTACTTAAAAGATGATGTAATTATCAAAGCTAAAGAAGATAAACTCAAAGCACATATGACTGAGCTGGATGCTCTTGCCCATCCTTTTTCATTATTTAAAAATGATACAAATGATGGTTATATGATATGTAACTCCAACGCCTGTTTTGGACATGAAAAAGATTTTTCCGGAGTTATTGAGGTACTTGAAAAAAGACAATGAGACTTTTATCTCTTTTATTACTTCCAATGCTTTTGTTATCAGACCAGATGCAAACCCGTACCCAAGCACTCATGGGTACGTTTGTCCACATTACACTCCCAGAACAAAACAATCGACAAGTCTCACAAAGCTTTATGCTCATAAGAGAGATAGAACATTCTCTCTCTAGTTATGACAAAGAAGCATTAGTCTATAAGCTTAATCATGACCATAAAGTATTTTATGATGATTATTTAATCCAAGCTATTCAAGACTCAAAACAGTACTACAAGGATACCTATGGATATTTTGACATTACGATAGGGTCTATCTCCAAAAACCTATATCACTTTGGGGAAGAAAACAGTACTGTGCCGGCCAAAAAAGCGCTACAGAAGGCAAAACTCAATATAGAGTCTATACACATACATCCTCATACTATCACCACAGATACAACCATTACCATAGACTTAGGTGGCATGGGAAAAGGCTACGCAGTGGATAAGACTGCAGATTTTTTAGCAGAACAAAACATCTCACGAGGTATCATCGCACTCTCTGGCGACATACGCTGTTTAGACCTCTGCACCTTTGAGCTACAGTCTCCCTACTCTGAGCAAACCTTTGCCACCCTCACCTCTAAAATATCCCAACTCTCTATCTCTACGTCTGGTACGTACAGACGCTTTGTAGACACACAAGAAAACCACCACCTCATCAATCCCAAAACTGCTACACAAGGTAGAGATTTTGTTTCTGTTTCCCTCTTTACCCATGCAAACAATGCAAAGATAGACGCTTATGCTACAGCTCTTTCTGTCATGCCTCAGGAAAAAGCCTTTGCCTTTCTAAAAAGGCATAAAGAACTAGGGTTTGTTCTGGTAAAAAATAATGGGGAAATAGTGTATGGAAATTTAGAAAAGTTTGTTTCTTTTGCTTGGAAAAGCTATAAAGAGAAAGCTACCATACCTAACAAAAGTAAAAAGAGTAACACAAAAAGTGCCAGTGAAAGTAACTTAATCCATCCAGATACCACAAATCCAAAAATGATAAGTAGATAAGCACAGATATTTATCAATGCCACTATAAAAAGCGATACTGAGATTTTTAGTGAAAACTTTTGTGAAAACCTTGTGCTAAAAAGCATAAAATGGGCTACCACAAATATAAGTGTCCCTATTGCAAACATATGTGGAGCAGCAACTTCTACAAAATTATATACACTTTTTTCTATGGGCGCAAAACCTACTTTTTGAAGGGTAGCTCCTATATTTTCTTCTGTATCTAAACCTTGAGAAAGTAAAAAAATCCAGATGCCTGTACCTAAAATAAGGACGATATAGACCAGTAAATAGGCTATAGGGATACGATATAACTCAGTAAATTTCATTTAGTATACAATTTTTTTAAAATGATTACCGAGAGCATAACTGCCAAAAGGTGCCATAACAGAAATGTCACTAGCCAAGCATACATAAATGGTTTAGAAAAAAAGTATGCAGCAAGTAAAAAAGTAGGTGCAGCTATGCCTGTACCAAACAGTACATGCAAGAGCCATCTGTTCGCTTTTTCTTTTTTATAAAGACGTATATATATAGAAGCGAGTGTTAAAAGTGAAAATATGGTCATAAAAAGGTCAATATGCACCTGCATAAGCAAAGAGTCAATAAGTACAGGTTCTTCAAAAGTTTCTGTATTACCGTACAATGTACTGTCAATACTGTGTAAATCAAAACCAATAACATACCCGTGCAAGACTGCATCAAGCACAAGATACATAAGTATACTCATAACCACTGCAATCATGAGAAAAGAGAGTAGTTTATTGTAACCTAAATCTTTGCTAATTAAAAACTTCATTTTTCTACTTTTTTAATACTCTCTCATAAATAGCTCTTGCAATCCTTGCCCCTTGAGTAATAGAACGTGCAGAGAGTGTTGAGCCACTAATAGTTGGTATATCTTTACCTATCATAAATTTCTTGCTAGGCTTTTTGTTTTGAAACTGTCCCATCCAAGTACTATTTGGTATAAATTCAGGTGGTTCTCCAAATGCCATAATCTCTGTAAAACGTAGATTATTGTTCATATCAAAGGCATAGAGTACTGTGGCTTTTTTAGTACGCATTTTTCTTGTAATAAGTACTGCTTTGCCTAGATTCTTGGCATTACTTTTTATGTTATAGTAACGATACACTTTTGTTTTAATGGATGCTTTCGCACGATTTCGCACTTTTTTAAACTGCTCAGAAGAGAGTATCAGTGATTTTGGTTCTATATCAGTTACATTGTCAAACGAACTTTTAATCACTTCTTCAACTGATACTTTTGATTTAGCAAAACTGCCTGAAGTAACTAATACCCCAAGCAGTAAATACAATAGAAAATATTTCATTAACGTCCTATATATTTAGATTAGTCTTAGAATATAAAACCAACTCCGAATGAGATAGTATTTTTATCTTCACCCCCTACTTCATCCATTTCGTAATCAAGCTTAAGTACCGTTTGGTTTGTTGGGAAAAAGTTCATCCCTATTGTAACAGTTTTTGTATCATATTTATCTTCATTTGCACCACTCAGTGTGCTTTCTACAGGATTCCAATTTTCATATTGTACAAAAATAGGCATTTTATAACCTAAACCTAAAATACTATCTATATCATATGAAGCATTTACATAATACCCACTCGCTTTTTCCACCGCATCAGGGGTACCAAAGTTTTCTGCTCCATCCAAGTTAGTTTGCGTATAAAGTCCATATGCTGCAAATGGTCCATTTTCATATCTTGCATGTACGTCAAATAGTGTTGTTGTTAATCCCGAAGTTTTAGGGTCAGCACCATTAGAACCATCACCATAGTACATAGAAGCACCTACTAACAAGCCATTGATGCCTGTGTAATCTATACGTCCGACAAAAGCAGGTTGATAAGCACCATTCTTTTCTGTACCTATTCTTCCAGATCTAATCCAACCTGATTTACCATCTTGTGCCTTAGTATTATCAACATTCAAAGCATTAATTATACCAGCTGTATACTCAATACCGATATCATCAAACCTACCATACGCCAATAGACCCGTTTCATGCCATGTAGATGGAATGAGTTGTCTTTCTATCTCAGGTCTTTGTACTGTGTTGAACAGTGTTGGTTCATGTCTAAGGTTAGTAAGTCCCACAGGTACTAGTTGATTTCCTAATCTTAGAGAAAATTCTTTTGAGAGTAAAAAGTCTAGGTAAATAAACTCGACAACAACTGCACCACCTTTACTCGCTGTGGCACCATGCTCAAATTCTATCTCTGCATTTAATACAACCCAGTCATTAAACTTATAACCAAAATAAGTAATAAATCTATATACATCTGTAAAGTCATCACCATTATCTGGATTGGCATAGAACATTTCTCCATATCCACCTATGGAGAGTGGGTTTTCTGAATAATATACTTTTGATGCTGCTGCACCCATACCAAAATAAGACTGTGTTGTATCAACACGTGTAAAACCAGCAGATTGTACTGCAAGTACTTCTTCAGAAAGTACTGTATTTTGTTCTTCTAATACTTTCACTCTCTCTTCTAATGTTGCAGATTGTGCCCCTAATGCCAAGACTGCAGTAAGGCTTAATGCCGTTGTTAACTTT